>NZ_JBALWD010000043.1:0-26763 GCF_036960985.1 Sneathiella sp.
GTAAGAAGGTCGACTTGGTTGTAACGTTGCCTGACGGGAAAAAATATGGTTTTGAAGTTAAAGCCCCTAAACATACGATTCATGCTCGCCAACGTGATGCGAAGCAGTTTCAATTTCCAATACGGCACGGAGAAGTTTTGCCCGGTATTCAAGCTAAAAGCACGGATAATACTCTGTTACCAAGAGATAACACGCTAAGGAGTTTTCTGCGAAGTGCTGACGAAAAATTTGAAGCATTCAAAGCACGTGGAGAATTCTGTGGCGTGCTAGTAATTGTTTGGGATGACTGGGTTTATGAAGCGATTGGACCATTGCTAAATGATCGGAACGGATTATTAACACCAGAGACGTATTCGGTGATAAATGGCGCTTCAGAAGTTTTTAACAATGTGGATACGGTTATTATACTTCGACATCTTACCTATTTCACGGAGGCTGTCGCGGAAAGGGGACTACCTGATGGTAGGTTGGATTCTATGCATATTGGAGGGGCTGAGGCCAATCTAAATATAGTCGCAAAGATCTCCGATCTAGAGTTACCCGAATTTATCAGAAGCGGTTTTAATACAGTCAATATTGATCATCCGGATTTGGAAAATGTGCCGGAATATCACACCAACGATTTTGTATTTTTATTCTGAAATCAACGCCTACGGGACGAAAAGAAAAAAGTAGACACATAAAATAATGGTGCTCAAGGATGGAGTCGAACCGCCAGGATGATTGTGCTTCAACATGCTGTGTGATTAACGTGTTGCGTCGATCTATCGAGATCACCGTCAATTGACGCCATTAAACACTGAACTGCTTTTGTCCCTAAGGCGCATTTCTAAAATCAGGCGAGTATTCGTGGGGGAAACTGCTATAGTGCCCAATCAAAATCTCAGCCGAATTCACATAATTAAACATAGGAAATACGGTAATGCCAACGCTTCATGGATTTTCGTACAGCAACTACTACAACATACCGAAACACGCACTGTTGTATAAAGGCGTGGTCTTTTCGGAGGACCTTGTGTATGCGAGCGCGGAAGGCTACAACAAATTAAGTCCCGCACTCAAAGTGCCAAGCCTGACGACTGACAGTGGTCAGCACCTTTCAGAAGCAGCCGTGCTATGCGAATACATAGAAGATGCATATCCAGAGAGATCTTTATTTCCAACAGATACGTTTACACGCAACAAAAATCGACAACTGATGCACATGGCTGAGTTGTACTTAGAGTTGCCTAATCGCAGATTAATCCCTTACAGCTTTAGCAAACAACCGGCGCCTGAACAACTGATTGCGGAAGTGGTCGCAGTTGTTGAGCGAGGCATAAACTGTATTAATGCTCTGGCAACCTTTAAGCCATGGTTGGTTGGCACTGAGTTCACGATGGCAGATATTTATTTGTATTATGTTTTGACCGTTGCCGAATTGGGTGGTCAGATTACCGGAGTAGATCTGAACAAGCGTATCCCCGGTCTCGAAGAATGGCGCACAGCGTTCACCGCCGATCCCATCAGTCAACGCGTGGCTGCGGACAAGGAAGCCAATCGCGAAGGATTTTTTGGTTATATTAAAAGCCGTAGTTAAGTCGCGCGCTTGCTGAGGCAATTGAAAACAGTGAACCAAAAACGGCGATGGCTGCGACAATATGTGTTGCGCAATAGAGCGCCTCACGCATCATCCTCAATAATCCCTCTAATTGGTTTCTCGTTGACCCGGATTGGCAATGGATTTGTGTCAATGTCAACTTCCGCTTTTTGCGCAGTTACTAACATAAACTCGTCGATCCAAAAGGGCCTGAAAAGTGCCAACTACGGTCATCTGCGCCATTTCTTCCAGTTTCATTATGTCGCTAGGATCCTCTGTTGTCCTCAGATAGAACCAACGGTCCATCGTTTTCAAAATTAGTGCGTCTCCGCTCATGAACAGACGGCCAACCTCGATTTCGCGTGGAATGCTTGTACGGCCCAAAAGTATCGAGCAAAGTGACAGTCCATCGGTTTCGAGATACAGATCTATATCGAACCCTGGAATAGAGGCACAAATTTCCATCGCCACGTCATTGTTTGCCTTCCGCTGCAAAAACCGTTACTTGTAGCAAAACAAACAAAATCAAAACAGAACCAAACCTTCTCAAGGACTACCAATGAATTTTGACGATGTGATCCTTAACCGTCGCAGTATCCGCGGCTATAAATCTGACCCCGTGCCAAAGGCGCTAATCGAAGAAATCATCGCCCTGGCGATGCGCGCGCCATCGTCGATGAATACCCAACCTTGGAGTTTCTACATCATCACGGGTGAGCCGCTAAACCGCATTCGCGCCGGCAATACAGAGCGTAACATAGCGGGCGTCCCCCACTCGCGCGAGTTCCGTACTGGCGAGCCCTTCACCGGCAAGCATCGCGACAGACAGGTCGGTGTCGCCAAGCAACTGTTTTCCGCCATGGGCATCGCCCGCGAGGACAAGGATATGCGCCAAGACTGGGTGTTGCGTGGCTTTCGTCAATTTGACGCGCCAGTATGCGTAATCGTGACTTATGACCGCGAGCTGGCTGGCAGCGACGATACACCCTTCGATTGCGGCGCTGTTGCGACGGCGCTGGTAAACGCTGCATGGTCACGCGGGCTTGGCACAGTGATTAACAGCCAGGGGATCATGCAATCCCCTGTGGTGCGCGAGCATGCCGGCATTGCCGATGATCAGATCATCATGAAGAGCATCGCGCTCGGCTGGCCTGATGAAACCTTCCCGGCTAACGCTGTGGTTTCAGAACGCAAAAGCGTCGAAGAGGCAACCGTGTTCGTCGGCTTCGTAGACTAGGCGCTCACCTTCACCGGACATTGAAAACGGGTTCCGTTTTTAGCACAATTGCGGGCATAAGCTCACCGACCTGAATGGGCCTCAAAAGTGCGCATAACCGACTATGGCTGTTTGATGAAATGGCATCTCTATGACTGATGGTACAAGCGACCGGTTTGGAATTCTATTGATCGCCCTGCAGCTTATTCATGGTGCGACGGAGAGCTCGCCCGGCGGCCCGGGCCTTGTCTTTCTCGCGGGCGATATGCCTGGCCTCGTCGACAACGCCGCGCGCGACCTTGGCCGCCTTTTCCCTCACCCGAGGATCGGAGGCTAGTTTTTGTGCCGCGTAGCGGGAGATATGGCGCAGGAGGAAAGACATGGCGACACATTAGCAAATCGGCCCGAGTGCCGCAAGACCGGCGTTAGCGCGCCATCATCACGGATGTCAGCAACGGGTTGGAAAGAGGTATTCCCCAGCCTTGCCCGGAACGTCTGCTCTTGGAAAGCAAAACGATCGCGCTGGCGACATGGTCGGAGAGTCCGTTTGGTGCCAGAAGCAGACATTACCGTAAAGTTTGAGTAGTTTAGATCAGGAATAAGTCATCCGGAACGTCAGGCAGATGCGCTCGCCCGTTGGTTTGTTGGTCTTAGGGATCTGGTGCAGCCAGTAGTGCTGGGTTTCACCCTTCATCAATAACAGATTTCCCGCCTGCAGGTTGATATTGAACGGCGGGGTCAAGCCTGATTTTGGCTTGAACTGAAAGATCCGATCACTGCCAAAGCTGAGAGAAGCGATGGCCGGATTTGTTCCCAATTCTGCCTCATCGTCCGCATGCCAGGCGACGCTGTCTCGCTCATGACGGTAGAGATTGCAGAGCGCGCTGTTATAGGTAAATCCGGTTAGCTGTTCAGCCCGATCTTTGAGGCGTGACAGCAAAGGCGTCATCGGTCTCGCCGGCATGTGCAGACGTGAATAGGTATAGGCCGAAGCGCCATACCATTGCTGCAAGCGGGGGATCGGCACGGTCCGGCCATGTAGGGTGATGTGCGCTTGCTGCCAATCCAGGTCGGTTTTCAGTAGTTCGAAAATCTCTGCGCTTTCATCCGCTGAATAGGCCTGAGGGAAACAGAAAATATCGGCTTGTGGGGCTGGGTACTGAATTGGATTTGTATTGGGCATTTTATATTCCAAACATACTCTGAAACTTCTGTATAAGGCCTGATTTGGAGTGAGATTTCAACCGAGCCTGCGAATTGGCCTGATAGGTTTCCTAATCTTGGCAGTTATTCAGTAATTTTGATGGCCATTTTTTAATCTAGCGTGATTTTGGCACACCTATTCAAGGGGAACCGGTTCTCGAATACCATATCTAATCCCAACATCCCATACTTTTGCTCAGGGTCAAAAGCAGACATTCAGGATGGTGTCGCTACAAGTCGGCTTGGGGTTATAAGCAGACCATTTACTTATACAAAAGCCAGCTCATAGTATCAAGCTTAAACAGCCCGACTTTGTATTAGTCTGTGGATCTTGATGCTTTAGGAAAAAGTGGTGCCCAGGGGCGGATTCGAACCACCGACACGCGGATTTTCAGTTAACGTAACCTATGCTAAGTCATTGTTTTAATTTATATAATTAGAACGTAATTGTCCTGTACAAATTCTGTGCAAAAATTAACATCTGCCAGAGTGCGATCGCCTTGCTGTTAATAGTTGCACGATGTCGCTCAATTATCCAACATTTTCTGGCTAGATTAGGCGCCGCGTAAAGAGGCAGATAAAGGAATTGTTTTTAGGTGTAACGTAGATATTTAGTTCAATTATACACAGAAATTTGAGGCAGATATTAGTAGTAATTATTTACAAAATCAGGCCTGAACTAATTTGTTATGTAATTAAAACATCAATCAATATTCAAGTGATTGAATTTAAACTGATTATGATTTTTCTTATTTCAAACAGTAAGAAAAAAGATATTGATCTGTTATTAATATTAATAGTAGGTACACAAAACATATCTTTATCCAATTAGAGGGAAACAAGGTACAATATTTATAACTAGAAGATAAATTCAACAGAGTCCTTTGCCATGGGCAAATTTGATTTATCTTTGATATCGGACTCAATCGCTTATTGAGGTTTTGGTCCCATGGGACCAAAACTAGCAGTATTGCCCCAGAAACACTCTCTTATGCAATCCCGACAATTTGTTCCATAGGCGCTGACGTCAAACATTTTAGATCTACATTGATGAACACCTAATAGAATATCCAGCTAAAGGATTTAATAATCAGCCTTAGACAAACGCTCCTAAAACTATTCCTTCAAGGTTCTCAAGTGTCAGGAATACACCCATTCCAGCAACGGCGGCTCCAGCAATTCGTGCTTCCACAGCCTGTGCTGTCGTTGTCTTCCAGGTTTTGACTATTAAATAACCAGACGCCAGAGCGATACCATATTGTAGGCAACCCAATCCAATTAGATACCCGAAGAGAACCGGCGCACCAACGCTGGCTTCCTGCGCTGCGATTACATCGCCAAACGCAGACCCATGAAACAGCCCAAAGATTGCAAAGAGCGCGACAGCGGGCATGATACCGAGTGTTCGGCCGGAAAGAATGATATACCCGACCACGAGAAGAGAGAGCCCAACGATAATTTCCTTAAAGGGAAGGCCAATTCCGAAACTCATCAACAGACAGCCAACCAACATCGCGCCGATATAAGCAGCGGGAGCCAGCCTAGCATACCCCGTAAAGAGAGCTGCAATACCGACAGCGACGACGAAGAATAAATGATCAAAGCCCAGAAGCGGATGGCCTATTCCAGACAGCAAGCCGTGGGAGAAGGTTTCCATTGGCTGACCGCCTAAGGGGTGATGCGCGAAAGCCGGAGTGGCGCTTGCAAGTACACCAATAATGGCAAGAATGCTTTTTTTCATTTCATATCCCCTATTTCGGTCGATTATTTTGATAGTAGCAAATGCGCACACTTTTTTTACAGAATATGGGTGTTGACGTAACAACGTTGTTCAACCGCCGTCAATTATTATAACTATGACGCTTTAAATAGCACCAAAACTTGCGTCAACTGCTACTGTTTTTCTTTTCTGGCAGCTGAAATCTTCTGTTGGCGTTTTCTGATGGTTTCCGGCCAACCAATTTTAATGAAGCCCAAAACTGCTCATATCTCCTCATCAGTTAGCGTTTCTCCAAATCCCGGCATGCCGCTCTTAAAGCTGCCTCCGATTACACTTTGTCCACCTTCTTTTGTATAGGCGAATAATAATTGATCATCGTGATGCCATGTGTGGCCACTTTTGTCATGAGGCGGTGCTGGCATTGTGCCATCCGGTTTAATGGATCGCCAATTTTGCTCACCTTCCAGATTTTCGCCATGACACGATGCACAATTGGCACCATAAATAATTCGGCCATTTGCCAATTCTTCCGGGGTAGTGAGCTGAGCTTCGACAGTATGATCATTTGCTGCCGACATATTTATGGAGATAGCTTGTACCGCCAGGAGAGTTGCAATCGACAGTATGGTGCCGACAAGAATACTTGTAGCTCGTTGAGAAATAAAACTTTTTATCTTGTTATCCACTAAAGTTGATTTATATATTATGTAAGAACAGCATTAAATATACGGTGAAACTTGAAAAGCACGAACGGAAATTTAGACTGGCGTTTGAGAGGGATGAGTTTTTTCATCGCTCTGTTCTTTACGTTCAGTGTTTTTTCCATGATGCCGGTATCAGCTCATCATGCTGATGCAGATACTCAAACTCATCATGTTGTCTCTGTTGACAATCACGCGACGTCAGACCATCAAAAAGATGAAAATTCTCATGTTGAACATTGCGGTGTCGCGTCCTGTGCGATGTCGTTGCCTGGGCTCTTCACCTATGCCTCAACAGTCTTCGGTGCGAAGGATCCCTTCGACGTAAATGCTCCCCAGCTGACGTCACTCCATCCGTTGCCTACGGATCGCCCCCCCATCAGCTAATTCGATTATTTAGCATCTATTGGTCGCTGTTCCTGAGAACGGGGATGACAGATTGCTATGACCTGAATTTCTCAATACTGAAAATCAAACCTTTCTCCGTCAAAAACACTTTGGCGTTTTACGCCCTGTTTTCGGAGATAAGCTTAGGAATCGAATTATGAAAATTAAGCGTACTATTTTATCCAGTACCGCCAGCATTACCCTTTTAGCCGCTCTTACTTTTGGTTCAGCTGTTGCTTTTGCCTCAGGCAGCCATCAGGAAAGTCACGGGGAGAAGTCAGCAATCGGAGCGCCTGGCGAGGCTAAAAAATCGGAAGTAACAGAATACCGTCGGCAATTACAGGTTAAGAAGTTGCTTGGTGTGATCTCCAACAAATCAGATGCAAAAGCGGCGGGCGCTTAATCCTAAAAAACATTGAAATCAGATTTTTCGCGATTTCAGAATATTGGCAACTTTTGGCTAGCGTATGAAACGGTTGTGAGGTTTACATGGAGTTGACAGAACGAAGATTGAACTGGACGAAGCTTGCGTTGCCGATGCTGCTTGTTCTGGTCTTCATCTTGTATCTTCCTGATGGAGAGCTTCTTTGGGCTGACTGGATGAATTTGGAGGAATTCACTCACGGTCCCCTGATGTTGGCCGTATCTCTCTATTTGCTATGGGCGAGACGTTCACTTCTCGACTCCTATGATATCCGAGGCAATTGGGTTGGCGTCCTTTTAAGCGCTATAGCCGTTTTTGTTTATGCTCTTGCAGTCAAATCAGGCATCGAAAACCTACGCCATCTTAGTTTGTTCTTGCTAATTTTCGGTCTCTTTTTGGTGTTTGGCGGTATTACGTATGGTCGGTATATACTGCCTTCATTGATTTTGCTTCCCTTCGTTGTCCCTCCACCCGCATTTTTAAACGCGAACTTGACTTTCGGGCTTCAATTGGTTTCGACGGATATGAGTGTTTGGATGCTACGCGCCGTCGGATTATCGGTTTTCCAAGATGGAACGATCATTGATATGGGAACGATAAAATTGTCAGTTGTGGAGGCGTGTGCTGGCTTAAGATACCTGTATCCGATGATAGGCTTAGGCGTTTTGGCGGGAATGATTTTTGACATACCGCTATGGAAACGTGGTTTATTCGTCGTAATTGCTGCAGTTGTTTCAATACTAATGAATAGTGTCCGCATTTTCTTGACGGGGGCGATAGCTGACTGGACTGATACAGCGGTATCAGACGGATTTTTTCACCTATTTGAAGGATGGGTTTTCTTCCTTTTTTCTTTCGCGGTAATGATGGTAATTTGTTATTTGACTTTGCGAAAATCTGAGAAATCTAGTATCGGAAATGGCGTTCTTAAAGTGGCCGTCCCGGCAAAGCTCGGCACCGAAAAACCGACGCCGATTGCTCCAATAATAAGTAGCGGCGTACTATGCGCCGTAATGATAGTTTCCGTGCTGTTCGTGCGTAATATTGAACCCGAAATACCTGACCGGCGGCAATTTACAAGCTTTCCTTTGAAGATAAACGGCATGATCGCAGAGGAGGATATTCTCCCTGGTATCGAGCAAACGATTCTGAATATGAGTGACTATTTCCTTGGCCACTATCGGACGAAAGCAAAACCACCTATTACCGTCTTTGTTGGCTACTACGAGCAGCAATCTGCTAGCAACACACCTCATTCACCCCGTGTTTGTATTCCTTCCGGTGGATGGATAATAGATAATATTACCGAAATTGAATTGCAAACTGGCGATCAGATGGTTCCTGTAAACCGGGTTCTTATCAGCCGCGGTGAAAATAGACTCCTCGTCTATTATTGGTTTCAACAACGCGGCAAATTTATTGCCAATGAATATAAAGCCAAATTAAATCTTTTGCTGGGCGGCATGACATCCGCAAGAACTGATGGTGCTTTAGTACGACTCTATATGCCAATCGAAACAACTATGTCGGAAGCTCTTGCTGATCAGGAACTAACGCTGTTTTCGAAAGAATTGATTAAAGTTTTGCCGGATTACGTTCCCAATTAGAACTAATTCCTCAATGTCTTTGGAATCGATTCCAAAGGGTTGGATGAGTGTCTTTATTCACCGGATTAATAAGGAATTTCCTATGAGATAAGTGGCATGAAATAGAACTGTACAACATAAAGCCCTAAGCCAATTGGTAGCGGAGAAAGCTCCGGTGTTATAAATTCCATATGGTCACCATGTCATTGCTACTTGTGTTCAAAAATATCTATGTGCAAAAAAACGAAATTACTAGCCGATTTTCCCTAGAATTGGGAACATGTCCAGAAGCCAGTAGGAGAATAGGGAAAGCTGGCCGGTCATCATAGCAACACCCATTAAGATCATCAGACCGCCTGCGCCCTGGTGGAGCCGACGACCAATCCGTCCAATGATGCGAATTCTCCGACGTAAAGTATCTGTAAAAATAGCGGCAACGAGAAAAGGAATACCCAGGCCAACAGAGTAGATCATCAACAGGATAATTCCTTCTCGAACGGTTGAGATTGTCGCACTCACGGTTAAAATCGCACCAAGTATAGGGCCGATACAAGGCGTCCAGCCAAAACCGAAGGCGAGGCCCAGGATATAGGCGGAGAACGAACGTCCTCCTGGAATTTGAAGATGAAAACGAATATCTCGTTGCAGGATATTTAGCTGCGCCATCCCAACCATAAACAGGCCAAACACTGCAATTATACCCCCGCCAACCAAGTTGAGTTCATAGGTATATCCAATCAACCACCGGCCAAGGGTGGAGGCGCTAGCTCCTAGGATGATAAAAACCGTTGAGAAACCAAGTATAAAGTAAAGACTTAGAACGGCGGCAGCAAATTTCTCACGAGGTTTAAATTCAACGGCGACTGCGTTGCCCTGGCCGCCCGCGATATAGGAAATATATCCCGGAATGAGTGGTAAAACACAAGGCGACAGAAACGAAATAATACCCGCTAAGAATGTCGCAATTATGCCAATTCCAGAAATTTCTATCATCCACCACGGCTTTCAGTATTTAGCACGGAGACTCTATTGACTAAAAAAGTGTAGAACCGTATCCCACCGTCGAGTCAGAATATTTTTTTCTGTCTCCATTTCATGATGGGAAAGACCGTTCAGATACAAAACAAGATTGATTGATTTGAATTTTAATCCATGAAACTTGCCGGCAAAGCGGCCGTCACGATCTATAATAAACGTCACGACACCGTGCATTTGCTGGCCAGTTTCTTCAGGTTGGAATTTTACGCCATACTCTGCCGCAAGTTTTCGAGTGAAGTCATCCGGATCGCTCGGTTTTTTAGTTAGAAATACCCAATTTACTGGATCAAGCCCGTGTGTTTCACCGTATGCCTCCAGAGCGCTGCCGACATCGTTGACCGGATCGGTCGTGATACTGATAAACTGAACCATATCCCGCATTGGGGTGACATTTATTTTTTCCTGGATATCGGCGATACGGGCGGAATGCAAGGGACAAACACCGGCGCAGTTCGAAAAAACAAAGTTCAGAACGACAATTTTTTCATTATAGTCTAACAGCCGTTTCAATTCACCTTTTGCGTTTACCAATTCAAACGGAGGCGCTGCGGGTTCATTAATTGCTTGAAAATAGGCTTCTTTCTCACTTATAACATCATCAAGATTGCTGCCTGGGTGATTGGCGCTTGCTGTAACCGCGAATACCAGACTGTATAGCAATACCGAGAAAAAATATGATGTTTTCATTTGTTCCTACACTTAAAAAAACCTCCCGCCAGAGTTTCACTGGCAGGAGGTGGGTTACTTTAGATTTATAATTCGCAAGTTTTTTTATGCATCCTTCTCGGATTTCATATGACTTTTCATTGACTCCATCATCTCACCACACTGCTTCATCATCGGTTCCATCTTGCTCATCATATTCATCATGTCGTGTGATTTTGCAGCCTCTCCCTTCGACTGACTATCTTGCATCATCGAGTGTGATTTCGTGTCCTGACTTTCGGTTTGATTGCTTTGTGCCAAGGCAAGCGATGTTGACCCTAGAATTCCAATAGTTACAGCCATTATTATTGATATTTTTTTCATAATACATTCCTTTTTTTCAAGTTTTCCCGAGAAATCCGGGCTTTACTGACTACCGCCATCATCGTCACGGGATTTGCTGGCGGCCGAGTTCTTTGAGCAGTCTTTGCCGCCCATCATGCACAAGCCGAATGCGCACATGACAACACAAGGCAAAACACTTATTAGGATAGCCGACACTCCAATTGCCGTTAGCCAACTCCAGTTGAATGCCAAGAAGGGAGTTGCGATAACGATCCCGCCGATTAACAAGACCATCGAACGGCGGTTTCGATATTGATAGCCTAAGTAGTCAATCAATATATTTGAGCTTTGATGTTGAGCAGGCTTCATTATCTATTTCTCCTGTATTTCGTGGGTAATAAGGGGGCGTAAAAAGGCAACCATTTCTGGACTGTCCCACTTTGCGGGTCCGGCGAGACGGCCAAGTTCAAGTCCTTCGGGTGATATCAGCAACGTTGTTGGAAGCCCGTAAGTGCCCAAATCCGTTGACGCCTTCATGGTTTGGTCCACGTAAATGCCTAGATGCTTGATACCAATCTTGTTATAGAATTTTTTTATAACTCCCACGCCCGCCCGATCTATTGAAAGCGCTACGACTTCAAAGTCCGGCCCGCCTAATTGCTGTTGCAAATTGTCGAGAGTTGGCATTTCTTCCCGGCAAGGAGCACACCAGGTCGCCCAGATATTGAGCAAAACAAATTTCCCGCGCCAATTGGACAGATCAAGGGCATCACCCTTGGCGTTGGTAAATGAAACCGACTTCAGGGGCCGTGGATTTTCATTCATCGGGATCATGTCCGACGGTTTATTGCGGTCGCTATTTGATCCTGACATCGCAAGGCTATCCTGATCAGCGTTAAAGAACTGATTTGATCCAAACAGCACAACACCCACCAATCCCGCGAGCAGCATGCAGGTGATAATAACCTTTCTTGTCATCAATGTTTACCTCTGAACAAATACTTGCCGAGGGCAGCAATTGCGAACAGCAGCAGTACAGCGATCAAAAGACCGGCTATCGCCATTCCCCACATCATCATTCCGCCTGACATACAGCTTGGATCAATCATTATTTTGATGCTCCTTCACTCTGACGTATAAATAGTCGGTTGTTTGTCATTGATCTGATAGATAATGAACGATCCTGTTTTGGGGCCTCCCATGCCTGGAGAACCTGTCGGCATGCCGGGAAGTGTTAGGCCTTTAATGTCGGGCTTTTCGGTAAGTAATTTTTTGACCGTATTGATAGGAACGTGTCCACTCACCACGTAATTGTCGATGAAAGCGAGATGGCATCCCTGGAAATCCTCTGGAATTCCAGCTTTTTTACTCATAGGCACCAGATCATGTGTCGGCTTTACGCTAACAACAAACCCATTTTCCCGAAGATAATCCGCATAAGATTCACAGCATTGGCATTGAGGGTTTTTATATAACGTAACTTCCGTTGCCACCGCCTCTTTCTGTTCGTAATACATGTAGGCCGCGACAACAAATGCGCTGAACGCAACGAAACCTATAATTTTTTTAATCATTGAATTTGTCCTTCTTCTAAAGTTTGCTTTTTCAGGCGACGCGAATAACCCCCATCATCCCACTCGCTTGATGCTCCAAAATGTGGCAATGAAACATCCAATCACCCGGATTATCGGCAACGAACGCTATTTCGACGGTTTCGCGTGGCGCCATTAATACCGTGTCCTGCCATTCCTGATACTTCGTCATTTTCCCGCCACGAGAAACAACTCTAAAGGAATGGCCGTGGAGATGAATTGGGTGATACCAGGCGGAAGCGTTCGTCATCGAAATCACATAACTGCGATTAAGATCCAGATTGAGCATCGGATCCATAATATGCCCTTCTGCCGCGACACCATTGATGAACCATATATTTTTAGAATACATCATCCCCATCATCGAATTCGATGTGGTGGTGTTTATTCCCATTTCCCGCATAACCATATTGCCCATCATACCGCCACTGAACAGCACTTCATGATGTTGCGCATTCGGAAAATCAGGTTCCTTGAGAGGGTTTTTCGGCAGTTGAACCGACCAGTTGGGGGGACTATTCCTGACAACTTTGTCAGAGTATTTTATGCTGGTTAGGCGGTAAGCCAAACCTTCATAGAACCGATCCACTACGTCGTTGATATCATCGGAATTTCCCACCATATCCAGAACAAGATCAACCCGCATAGCAGGACCAAGGATGACGAGATTATTATTTGGTCGATGTGGAGTTACAGGCTGCCCGTCAAGCGCAATGATAACAGGTTCGTGTCCCTGGAAGTCGAGTCCAAAGATGCGTGCATTCGCTGCATTTATCAGCCTGAGGCGTATACGTTCCCCTTTTCCAACCGAAAACATTTCCATTTTCTTGCCGTTAATGGTGACCGTATTGCCAATTCGACCACTATGGCTCATATCATGGGAGTTTCCAAAATCGCCCTCGATCTCTCCCGATTGTTCAAGACGCCAATCATCCAGCATCCATGTCACATCACGATCAACCCTTATTGGATTTGCTTCCTCAATAATCAAGGGACCGTATAAGCCGCGGCCGACTTGTTCGAAACTACGCTGGTGGGGATGATACCAGTATGTTCCGGCATCAATCGCATTAAAGTCATACACGAACTGATTTCCCGGTGAAATCGGTTTCTGGGTTACGTAGGGAACCCCATCCATTGCGTTTGAAGTGCGAACCCCATGCCAATGTACTGTTGTATCTTCTGCCAATCCGTTATTTACGGTGACGCGTAAACGTGCTCCTTGGCGGACACGAATTTCAGGTCCTGGAACCGCTCCGTTAAAATTCCATAGAGTTGCCGGTTGCGAAAAGCTAGGGTCAAGTTTTCTTTGAGCAGATGCCGCATGCAGAATTACCTCCATTTCGGAGGATGCATTGCCCCTTAGCACCCACAAGTTCGGGATTACTGCCCCAATTGTGACGGCTGCAGTCGATGAAATTACGTTTCGACGCGTAAATTTCGGTACTTTTTGATTATCCATAAGTTAGACATCCATTTGGAATTGATCCAGCCGCAAAAAAGCTCAAACGTCATTTGCGGATCACAACTGCCTGGTTAGCAATAAAATGCTATAAGAAGCATGCGTCAGCCTTCAGAGGCCGATGCGCAGGGCTACCACCTAGTTAGGATGTATGTTTGGGGGGATGGGGGTCTGGATATTCGCTGCGTTCGCGTAAACGAGAAATCAAAGTTTCAAACTGTGTTTTTTTAGCGCCGTGTATTGTAATTGATTCAATCGCGGTCTCATCCGTCATTACTGAGACAATGCAAACACTGGAGCAAATAGCGCCCATATTCTGCATATTATTGGCATTCCCACAATTCTGACAATCCGCTACCTCTGCAGACATACTGTCCAGCGTCATTGCTTTGGCAGGAGTATTTCCCAAGAGACCGGCCATCATAAGCACGATCAGGAGAGCAGCTATATTTGAACAAACAGATTTCATGCTTTTATCAGAGAGTCTTTTCGCTTTTTTGTCAATGGACAAATTGTCATAGTTTGGAGACGCTATTACTCAAGCCCGCTAATCAGCCGTGTGGCAATCGATTGGGGCGTATATGGCGTGCCGGAGACCTTCGTGATTGGCGCAGACGGACGCGTTGCCTACAAGCATATCGGAGCGGTCAACTAAATACGACAACTGTTCCTCGATCATTCCTCATGCACGAGCGACAGCGGCTGCTCCCTGTGCAGGCAAGAATGATTCCAACCTGAAGCCAGATTGTTCCCCGTCAACACCTATGGGCCTAATTAACGGATTTGCATAAGAGAGGGTTTTTGGTTCATCGTAGCCGTTAAGGAGCGAAGATGAGACAGAAACCCGAGACCCGACATTCTGCGTCGGAACGCCTTGTAAAAGACATCCAACGTAAGACACGCAAACAGTATGGAGCGGAAGAGAAGATCCGTATTGTACTGGACGGCCTGCGAGGTGAAGACAGTATTGCCGAGCTTTGCCGTAAGGAAAGTATCTCCCAGGGCATTTATTATAAATGGTCCAAGGGTTTTCTTGAAGCTGGTAAGAAACGTCTGGCGGGCGATACCGCGCGAGACGCTTCAACGGATGAAGTTAAAAGCCTGCGTGCGCAGGCCCGTGACCTGAAGGAAGTGGTTGCCGAGCAAACACTGGAACTCCGTCTTCTCAAAAAAAGTATGATCGGGCCCTCTTAGAGATGCAAGCATCACCTGCCGGGTAATAGATGGGGGCGAGTCAGAATGAGATACCCAGCCTCAGAGAAGTTCGAGATCATCCGTTTGGTTGAGGGTTCCCGTCTGCCTGCCAAACAAACGCTTCACAAGCTGGGTATTCCCAAGACGACGTTTTATCGCCCCTCTCGGGCATGCGAGCATGCCCTGCCGGTCAAAGGGATATGATCGATACCTCACTGGCGGGATTGACGCCCTTGAAGACCAAGCTTCTAGACCGATAGTCATCTGGAACCGTATCCCTGATGAGATACGAAATGCGGTTCTTGATCTTGCCTTGGAGAGACCCGAGTTCAGTCCGCGTGAGCTGGCTGTGACCTTCACCGATACAAAGGGCTACTTTGTGTCGGAAGCCTCCGTCTATCGCCTTCTGAAGGCACATGACCTGATCACCAGCCCCGCCTTTATCGTCATGAAGGCGGCCAGCGAGTTCAAGGACAAAACCACGGCCATAAACCAGATGTGGCAAACCGACTTCACTTACTTCAAAATCATTGGCTGGGGGTGGTTCTATCTCTCGACCATTCTCGATGACTTCTCAAGATATGTCATCGCCTGGAAACTATGCACCACCATGAAGACGACAGATGTCACGGACACACTGGAGCTGGCGTTACAGGCATCTGAGTGTGATCAAGCCAACGTCATACACAAGCCACGACTATTATCTGATAATGGGGCCAGTTATATCTCAACGGACCTAGCAGAATGGCTTAAAGGCAAAGGCATGTCGCATGTCAGAGGCGCTCCCTATCATCCGCAGACGCAGGGTAAGATCGAACGCTGGCATCAAACTCTGAAAAACCGTGTGTTGTTGGAAAACTACTTCCTGCCGGGCGACCTTGAAAACCAGATCGAAGCCTTCATTGATCACTATAATCATCACCGGTATCACGAAAGTCTCAAAAATCTCACACCCGCCGATGTTTACTTCGGCAGAGCACAAACCATCTTGAACAGACGAGAAAGGATCAAACTAAACACCTTCAAATCACGGCGCTTGCAATACCGCAAAGTCGTCGCATAATATTATTCAACGCGTGAGCCAAACCTTCTCTTAGCTCAAATCAAGGCTAAGCCCATTTCATATGACGACGGACACTTGCTGAGTTCGTCTAAGCCAACACCTATGGCCAAGCGCAGCGTTGCATAGGTATGTCGTAAGCTATAGGGGCTTCTATTACGGCCATAGCTGTCTTGAAGCATTCCAAACTGCTCTAAGGCCCGTTTAAAAGCTGCTCTAAAGTAATCATTTTTGACATGTGTGCCGTCAGGTAAGCAGAATACTGGTTCGTCATTGCCAGGTGGATGCCCTAGAACGTCCGTACGTCGCTGCTTGAGGCGATCAAAGTAAATTCTAGCATTAGGCATAGCAATTGGTTGGCGTTCACCAGTCTTTCCATCAACGTTCAATTGGACGTATGTCTCGCCATCTTGCTGGACATCTGTAACATCTTTCCATCTAAGATTGTCACTCTCTGTTCCTGGCCTAATTCCTGTGTTCGCCAGAATAAGGACGTAATCGTTCAGTAATAACCTTCGTTGCTTATGGGCTTCAGTTCTTGCTTTATTTGGCCAATGACGCAGCTTTTGAACAAGTATATTATATTCAGCTTTGCTAAAAGCGGGCCGTCTATTTTTCTTGTTCTGTTTGATGCCTTGGCCCTTAATTGAACTCCCTATTTTGGGAATACCTGCTTCTTTGACAGCGCCTTTTTGGACAGCAACTCTATATATCTCTCTCATGACAACACAGATCTTGTTCATACTGCTACTGGATAGAATTTTTGTAGATCTGGCAGCTGGATTTCTTATGAGTTTACCATATCTGTTATAGGTCCAGCCCTTGACCAAAGAGCCAGGACCTGTTGTCCAATAGACATGGCACCACTTTTTAAAGGCGTTAATGTCCTGCTGAGTAACGGTGTCAATATTACGCTTGTCAAAGAAGGGATTGATATAGGTATCTACGGCTGGTTTGTAATTTATCAAATGTTGCGTAGGAACGACACCCAATTTGATGTCCTGTTGCAGCTGCTCCAGATAAATTTTGCTAATTTGGCTGAATTTTTGATTATTGATTACAAGGTTATTTTTGAGCTTGTGCTTGATGTCACGATACCAGTCATCAGCCTGTTCAGTAGCTTCAACCTTACAAAGGGTTCCCAAGGATTTAGTTAAATACCCCTTACCGTCTGGATTACTCATCCTGCCTTGCCAAACGGGTTTAGCAGTATCTGTACGTGTGTAAATGGTTACGTTGCCACCGCATATTGCAGTGGTGTTTTCTCTATGCTTTGCCATCCTTTCTCTTCCTCAATTTATATTATAAAAGGTGAAATTACCTTATGAGTTGATATAACGAATCTAGTCCTCAAAAGGCAATATTAATTTCAACTTTTTTTTCACTCAAGGCGTTGTTTTTAAAAGATAAAATATATTTTTTGGAAGTAAGAAATAGGCCTGTTTTATAGAAAAATGTGCAACTTCTGTGCAACGTCAAAATGACCTGCAAACAGCACAAAAAATGCCCAAAAACACTACATATATTGGGTATAACAGGAAAATATACTAGATAGTGGTGCCCAGGGGCGGATTCGAACCACCGACACGCGGATTTTCAGTCCGCTGCTCTACCAACTGAGCTACCTGGGCACGTCGCAGACGATGCGATTGCATCCATGCGAAGCAGCAGCGTTATAGAAGAAATATAAACGGCTGTCTAGACTTGTTCGTTGAAATAGCCGGAAAAAGAAATTCACTTTTATTCGTCAGTCAAGCTGTCTCGGACTGGGCAGAAAAACAGGCTTCCAATTTGGCCGCGTAATCTTTCCGAGAGGCCGTTTTAGTTAGAGAAATCATAACAATTCGTTTTGAATGCACCGCTGGCGCTGAAACAACTCGTAGGTTTATGATGCCTTCAATCTTCATCATGGTCATTTGCAGGTACTGTTTCATCTCCCGGGATGACATAACTTTCATTGAACCATTTTCCGAGATCCAATTGCTTACACCGGGCGGAACAAAAAGGCCGGTGTTCGATTGCGACCGGTTTCGAACATTGTGGGCAGAGTTTTTTTATTTGCATATTTTTAGCCATAATAAGCTTAATCTAGTAGAAAACTATTGTCAGGTAAATCAACATTCTCAGTGATTAATAGAGGACGGGACAGATGATTTTCAATTACTTCTTGATGTTGTAAAAGATGAAATGTAAGAGCTTTCCCAGCATAAATCTTGATGGCTTTCCCGTCGCGCGAAGCGATTTCTTGCTGCAGTGTTCTGACAAAATTAGAAAGTCTGGTCAATGCAGTTTCCTGCCGCGATGTACCTGCACAATGCGAGCAAGGTGCGGTCAAGATATTTTGCAGGGATTTACGTGTCCGTGTCCGCGTCACCTGCATTAACCCGAGCTCCGTCATGCCAATCATGCGTGTGTGAACGGGGTCAGTCCTAAATATTCCTTCTAAACAGGCGGATACTTTTTGATTGTCTCCCGCGCCGTTCATCTGAATAAAATCAATGATGATAATCCCAGACGAGTTACGCAATCGTATTTGGTGAGCAATTTCTTTTGCTGCGTCTAAATTACTGGAAAGGGCAACGGAATTGACACCATTCGCTTTTGTTACGGATGACGAATTTACATCTACAACGAGAAGGGCTTCTGTTTGTTCGAAAGAAAGGCTAACACCGGAATCTAGTACAAGACGCTGTTGGGTTGCCTGTTCAATTTCCTCCTCAACATTGTACTCTTCAAAAAGAGGGCCAGGTTTGTTCCAAAGCGTAAGGTTTGATTTTGCATCGGGTGCCGCCTGCTCGAGATAGTTTTCGCAAGTTCGAAAAGCTTTGGCGGAGTTAACAACAATCTTTAGTTCGTCTGAAAGATAGCTGGCTAAAATCAACGAAGTTGGTGTTGTATTTGCTGGAAATTTTCCTGGTTTGGAAACGACGGATTGAAATTTTTGAACTTCTGACCACTGTCGGCGTAAGAAGGTTATTTCGTTAACCAATTGCTCGTCACTGGCTAGTTTTGCGGAAGTACGAATTGTAAGGCTGCCAGTTTCTAGGTGTTTATGAAAAAGCGCGGTTATTCGATTTCTGTCTCTTTCTTCTCTGATTTTTTTAGAAAAAATAATGCCGTTTCCTAAAGGGCGGTGCAGGAGATTAGCGCTTTTAAAGGTATAGTGGCAGGTGAGTTGAACATTTTTGCCTCCCAGCTCATCCTTGGTCACCTGTACTAATAGCTTTTGTCCCTCATGTGTAATTTGAGCAATAGTTCTGCCTTTATTCTCGATATCGTGAGCCTGGAGGAAGCCGTGCTTTTCCCCACCAAGGTCGACAAAGGCCGAATCCAGGTCATGTACAATTTTGCTCACCCGACCAATGTAGAAATCTCCAACAGCAGAAATATCCTGATAACGTTCAATCTGGAGGTCGATGACTATTTCGCCATGCAAAAGAGCTGCACGTGTTTCAAATAATCCTTCTTCGATAAGAAGAGTATTACGCATTATTCTTGTGATGCCCAAATATCAAAGCCGTTGCCAATGAGCATATTACTAACTTCGAAAAGAGGTAGTCCGACGATATTACTATAGGAACCCTGAATAGAACGCACAATGGAGGCTGCGCGTCCTTGAATAGCATATCCACCGGCTTTCCCGTGCCATTCTTCTGTCCGAAGGTAAGAACGTAGCTCGTGTTCGCCGATTGGTTTAAATATTACGGAGCTTGAAACGAGGCGGGATACACTTGCTCCGGTTGGGGTAACCAGGGTGACGCCTGTATGTACTTGATGGCGACGTCCGGAAAGTAGTTTTAAAAAACCATGTGCTTCATCTTCGTCTTCCGCTTTACCAAGGGCGCGGCGACCGACCGCAACTACGGTATCCGCTGAAAGAAGAAATTTACCTTCAAACTGGGAACACACGGCGGCTGCTTTTTCCTGAGAAAGTCTTTTCGCTATATCGCGAGGAAGCTCGTCTCTTTGAGCCGTCTCATCTATGTCGGCCGGACAAACTATGTCCGGTACAATACCAATTTGACTAAGGAGTGATAGACGGCGCGGTGAAGCTGAAGCAAGAACCAAGGAGGAGGGCGGTACGGCTGGTTTGGTTTCATCGCTTATGGTCGAAGGGCGAGCAATAAACACATCTTTTCGGTCAGCCATAGGTGATCACCTTTACTTGTAGCGGAAAGTGATCCGGCCTTTCGTCAAATCATAGGGTGTCATTTCGACGGTGACTTTGTCGCCTGCAAGTACACGAATACGATGCTTCCGCATTTTACCGGCTGTGTGGGCGAGAACTTCGTGATCATTTTCTAAAATTACGCGGAACATAGCATTCGGGAGCAATTCCGTGACGGTTCCATCAAATTCTAATAGTTCTTCTTTAGCCATAAATTTCCTATCTAGTTACTTTGAGTGGTGCAAAATAGAGGCGGCAGGCCTTTAAATGCAAGCATTTCCTGCAAGTAAAATGAAAGAATTATCGAAATGAGCTAAAAAACACCTGCATTCGCCACAAATCGCTACGATTTTCTATACTTTTGGGCTTGGCGCTGTTCTGAAGCGTGCTTTGATCTTTTCATAAAGGTCATCGCGTACGTGTCGGAATGCGTTCAATTGCATTTCCCGATTTCCTTCCATTAACGACGGATCGACTGTATTCCAAAACTCTGTTTCGCCAGCTGTCGTACGAGTAAGCTCTTGTGCTTTGGCATGTGCTTCTGGGGAGAGCGAAATTATTATGTCGAAAGAGTCATCTTCCAAATCTTCAAAATTCTTTGCAATGTGATTTCCGCCAATTAGACCAATTTCATCGAGAACTTCCACTGCAAAACCGTCTACGTCTTTTGCGAGAATGCCAGCGCTGTCTACATAAACGGCATGTCCATATAGACTTTTCATGATGACTTCTGCCATCACCGATCGAATACTATTATGGGTACAAGCAAAAAGAACGCTGCCCGGCAGCTTATCGGAAAAAGGGCGATCACTCATAAGCGGTTAATAGTCCAGCGAAGAAAGGTCAACACGTTGGCCATTTCTACCTTCCTATCCTCGAATATGCAGGACGCACATTAACGTAAATAGACGCCGAGCTGTATCGAAATCAGTTTCGGCTTTTTCTTTCAATCGCTCTTGGAGAAGTTCAGAGCCATCATTATGGAGACCACGCCGTCCCATATCAATTGCTTCTATTTTGGAAGGTGAGGCGGTTTTAATAGCTTCGAAATAGGTTTCGCATACATGGAAATAATCTTTGATGATGCGTCGAAATGAAATGACGGGTAGTGGTATTCGCACAAGTTCAGTTTGGTCGTCTTCTGTTCTGATATCGAAAATTAATCGATTATCTTCAATACTGAGGTGCAAGGAGTAGGGGCCGTCCTCTTCAAATCCGTTTACTGTGAAAGAGTTGCCATCCAGTATATCAAAGATCGCAACTTTACGTTCATGTTCGATATCGGCGTTGCGGCGTACAACTGTCCTTTCGTCTAGCTCTATTTTCGCGATATGTTGATTTTCGGCCATGAGCGTAATTAGTACTTTCGTATATTCAGTCCGGTATATTTAGCCGAATACCAACGGAAAGAGCATGTGCCCCCAGCCCTTCGGCTTTGGCCAGCTTAATGGCAGCAGGGCCAATCTTACCAAGACTTTCTGCATTAAGGCGTAATAATGATGTTCGTTTTACAAAATCCAGTGTTGATAATCCGGAAGAAAAGCGAGCGGTACGAGAGGTTGGTAAAACATGATTGGGGCCTGCGACGTAGTCTCCTATGGCTTCAGGTGTGTATCGGCCTAAGAAAATTGCACCAGCATGGCGTATTTTGTCTGCCAGAGCGTCAGCCTTAGCATCATCAACGCAAAGCTCTAAATGTTCAGGTGCGAGCTGATCCACTAATGCCGGCGCTTCGGATAAATCGTCTACGAGAATGGTTGCACCATATGTATTCCAACTTGCCGAAGCAATATCGGCGCGCTGCAAAGTGGTTAGATGATGTGAAATCGCTTTTTCGACCTCTGCTGCGAAAGCTTCATCATCGGTTATAAGAATACTTTGCGCGACAGGGTCATGCTCAGCTTGACTTAGTAGGTCCGCAGCAATCCAGGCAGGGTCATTCTGATTGTCTGCTACAACTAGTATTTCTGAGGGACCAGCAATCATATCTATGCCTACTGTTCCGAAAACGTGGCGTTTAGCGCTGGCCACATAAGCGTTGCCAGGACCGACGATCTTGTCAACGGCCGGTATGGTTTCCGTGCCGTAGGCTAGGGCACCGATTGCTTGCGCTCCGCCAATTCTGTAAATCTCATCAATGCCAACCAAATCAGCAGCTGCCAGAACCAAAGGGTTAATGACGCCGTCAGGTGACGGAACAACCATCACCAAACGTGAGGCGCCAGCAACTATTGCCGGTATTGCGTTCATCAATACCGAGGACGGGTATGTTGCTAATCCGCCGGGTACATACAACCCTACATTTTCTATTGGTGTCCAGCGATAACCGAGTTCTACGCCGTCGCTATCCGTGAAAAAGTGATCATCGGGTAATTGCAATTTATGAAATGCCTCAATCCGCTCTGCTGCGAGATTAAGTGCTTCTAACGTCTCAGCTTCACACGCGGCAACGGCCTTAGCAATCTCAGATTTTGTAATTCGTAAGTTGTCAGCGCTTTGAAGAGTGAGGCGGTCAAATTTATTGGTATATTCAATAACTGCATCGTCGCCGCGATCTTGCACTTGAGATAAAATCGTAGCAGTTACGACACTTACATCGGCATCTGCATCTCGTTTCTGATAGAGTAAGGCCGAAAACTGAGAATTGAAATTAGCGTCTGTCGTTCTTAATTTAACGGGCATCGACAGCCTCCCGGAATTTCTCAATCCATCCGTTCAACTCGATGGAGCGAGTTTTAAGAGCCGCCCTGTTCACGACAAGCCGAGAGGTAATATCGAGAATTTTTTCAACTTCGACCAGGCCGTTTGCGCGCAATGTGGCACCAGAGGAAACAAGATCAACGATCCGCCGGCAAAGCCCCAATCCAGGAGCAAGCTCCATCGCGCCAGACAATTTAATACACTCAGCCTGGATACCGGCTGCGGCAAAATACTTATGTGTTAAATTTGGGTATTTCGTCGCGATGCGTACGTGGCTCCATCGCGCCGGATCACGATCATCTTCCAAGCCTTCAGGCTGGGCGACTGCGATATAGCAATGACCAATATCCAGATCAACAGGGGCATATATTTCGGGATAATCGAATTCCAGCAAAACATCATTGCCAGCGACGCCAAGCTGTGCCGCTCCGAATGCGACGAAGGTAGCAACGTCGAATGAACGTACCCGTATGATAGATATGTTTGAGTGATTAGTGCGAAACTGCAAAAGGCGGCTTTCTGGATCATCGAATGCTGGCTCAGGTTCAATCCCGACACTCCGGATCAACGGCATGACTTCTTTTAATATTCGCCCTTTTGGCAGGGCTATAACCAACTCATCGCTCGACGGCACTTTAAAGCTCCATTTACAATTGGTACCAAATTAGATTTTGGTTTTCAGTTCTGATTAGGCGAGGGGGTCCTCATGGTGTGGTTTGTGTTTTGTAGACCAAGCTTTGCCTGTATCAGTAAGTGAGGCGTTAACACATTCTACATCCAGCGAAACCGTACCACCGCCGGCAAAATTAAGGCGTATCTCGGCTGCGGAATTCTCTTTTTCGAAGGAAAGAACGCTCAACAATTCCAGTGCTTCCTTCGGAAAATCCTGGGAAATTCCATAGGATTTAACAGATAGGACATCCATAAAAAGGAACCCGGATCGGATGCGAGATCTATTGTTAGAGGCCTTGGGCTTTCGGGAAAACCCTTCCCACATGAACCTAGACCCCATCAGGGTAAAAACCCTTTGAGATCGTGAGAAACTCATTTCACCAGGACTGGTGATAGTGCCCTCCAGTGCGGCCGAAAGAATGCAAAGTTCTTCGGCATCTGTGGCAATAAGTTTTAGGCCATTAGGCATAATTTTGGTCCCGTTATAGGAATATAATTCAGATTCCAGCGATCCGTTCGATATCAGCACCACATGCAGCCAACTTTTCTTCCAGGCGCTCGTATCCGCGATCTAGATGATATACACGATTGATAACGGTTTCTCCAGTCGCTGCCAAGCCCGCAAGTACCAAAGAGACAGATGCTCTTAGGTCTGTGGCCATAACTGGCGCCCCAACCAGGCTTTCAACACCCCGGACAAGAGCCGAATGACCGTGGACAGTAATGTTTGCGCCGAGCCTTGCTAGCTCGGGAACATGCATAAAGCGATTCTCAAAAATGGTCTCAGTAATCATGGCCGCACCGCCAGCAACGGTCATCAATGCCATCATCTGTGCTTGCATATCGGTGGGGTAGCCAGGATAAGGCAAGGTCATTAAGTCCACACCATTTAGAATGGCCGATTTACGTGATACAATTAAGCCGGTATCGGTTGGGACAACATCCGCACCGGCCTCTATCAAGACATCGATAACCGATTTTATGATTTCACTATCCGTATTAGTTAGTTCAATTTCTCCGCCAGTAATCGCTGCCGCGATGGCATAGGTGCCGGTTTCAATTCGATCTGGCATTACCCGGTAATCGGCTCCCTTTAATTTGTCTACGCCGATGATGGTTAATCGATCCGTCCCGTCACCTTCGATTTGGGCGCCCATTTGCCGGAGCAATCGAATGAGGTCGGTGATCTCCGGTTCGCGTGCGGCATTCTCCAAGACCGTTTGGCCTGTCGCCAAGCACGCTGCCATCAGTAGATTTTCCGTTGCGCCAACGGATGCCGTTTCAAACCGTATGTCAGCGCCCTGCAATCCTTCGGGAGCGACAGCTTCCATATATCCACCGACAATATCAATTTTAGCACCCATTAACTCTAAACCGTCGATGTGAAGGTTCATCGGTCGCGTTCCGATCGCGCAGCCGCCTGGTAAGGAAACACGAGCTTTTCCGACTCGGGCGAGTAGCGGTCCCATGACCAAAGCGCCTGCACGCATTTTTCGCACGATATCGTATGGGGCTTCTGTATTTGTAATATCGTAAGCTGTAATCGATAGAGATCTACCGATGCTACTTCCTTCGCCTGAACTCTGACCGTTCATGACCGCGGTTGCACCGTGCTGACATAGTAGATTGATAAGCGTAGATATATCAGCGACCTGTGGCAGGTTTGACAATGTCAAAGTTTCTTCTGTCAGAAGACTTGCGACCATTAAGGGCAAGGCGGCGTTTTTCGCACCACTGATTTCGATTTTGCCATATAGCGGTTTTCCGCCACGTATTCGTATACTGTCCATGAAAAAACCAATCCTATCCTTCTTGCCATTTCTTATTCAACCCCTAGAAGTGAAACAAGCTGGCTATTTTTCGCCAAAACACGGGCTTTTTAGACCATTTTTTGTCGCAAGGGAAAGAAAATGGCGTGATCTAGTTGTAAAATGTTTGAGTGGCGGGCAATTAATCATAAATATCGTCAAAAATATGAATATTTGCTGAATTAATCAGAGTTTAGGCAAAGTTACGCCTTCTTGGCCCATATATTTTCCTGCCCGGTCACGATAGGAGACTTCGCAGGGCTCATTGCCTTTTAGAAATAGAAACTGGCATGCGCCTTCGTTAGCATAAATTTTGGCAGGAAGTGGCGTCGTGTTTGAAAATTCAAGCGTTACATGCCCTTCCCACTCCGGTTCAAGAGGAGTAACATTAACAATTATACCACATCGGGCATACGTCGATTTCCCTAAGCAAATAACCAAAACATCACGGGGAATACGAAAATACTCCACTGTGCGCGCTAGAACGAATGAGTTTGGCGGAATGACACAGACATCCGTTTTTCTATCGACGAAACTATCGTTGGAAAAAGCTTTAGGGTCGACAGTCGCCGAATCGATGTTTGTAAAAATCTTAAATTCATCAGACACCCGAGCATCATATCCGTACGAAGAGAGTCCGTATGAAATAGTGCCTTCACTTTTTTGGCTTTCCACGAAAGGCTCAATCATCTTTGTTTCCTGCGCTGCTGACCTGATCCATTTATCTGACAGGATGGACATATTTATACTCTCCGTTAAATCTCTTTTATTTGGATCGGCATACTACAGTCTGAAAAGCTGAGGGCCAAGGGTAAATAAGGCTAAACCTAGTCCGTAAGCTTATCTTTGTTTTTGATGGCATTGGGTGCATCCTCACCGCGCTGGCGCTGCAAAGATTTTCGTTTGCGCAGATTACCTCGCAATTGATCTGCCAACCTCGTCGCTTTCTCGGCCTGTAGTTTTTCTTTATTGCTTTTAGAATTTTGTCCGTCGGTGGTCATTTGCGCTTTCTGCGGGGAAAAATTGAAGACCCTTCCTTCATTAAACATTTAAAAGGATTTACGCAATCCGAAGAAGAGGTTGGAGGTAGTCAGCTTCTCTTAGCCTGGAGGTCATTTTCGTACATTAAAATACTCTTTGACAACGACCGAGAACCTTATATATTCCGCCGCTCCAGCATTCATGCGCCGCCGTAGCTCAGGGGTAGAGCACTCCCTTGGTAAGGGAGAGGCCGGTGGTTCGAATCCACCCGGCGGCACCATA
>NZ_JBALWD010000044.1:0-26302 GCF_036960985.1 Sneathiella sp.
CCACGCAAACAACCCGTGCAACCGAAGACATCACCCGTCAGATCGATGAAATGCAAACCGCGACCGGCGATGCCGTCGAGGCGGTCAACAGCATCGAGACCATGATCAACAAAATTTATGAAACCATCCAGACCATTTCTGACACGGTCAGCGATCAGGGCAAGGCGACACAGGAAATTACCGAGAACGTTCAGAAAGCCTCGTCGCGGACCATTGAGGTTTCGCAAAGCGTCACCGATGTCTCCGCCATGGCGTCAGCGTCCGGCGCGTCGGCAGCAGATCTCTTGTCCTCCGTCAACGAACTATCCGAATTCTCCGGCATGTTGCAAGATGAAGTCAAAACCGTCCTCGAGGACATTCGCACAATGGCAGGGTAAAGGCAGAATAAAGACGACGGTTTCCCGCCGCCTTTTACGCGTCGTCTCGTCTTAGTCAGCGGCGAAACAATACAGCAATCCCGCACCGCCGGTACTTACCAACTTGTCCTGTCCGCAGCCGCGGCTACCATGGGCGGAGTTCCATGAGGTATTGCCGCCACCGTTACGATCATGATGGCCAACGGTCGCACTGCCGTCGCCATTGCTGGTCCAGTTACTGCAAGTTTTATCGCCTTTTTCCCACGGGAAGTAGGCCGTGCCATCGGCCATGGAACCGGTCAGGATATCATGCTCATTGGGTTTGTTTTCCCGGCCATTGACGTAATTGCCTTTTTCATCCATTGCCGTCCGCCGGCTGATATTCGGATTAAGATGCAAGGTTTCCACATTGACCGCAATCAACTCGCTGCGGGAATTATACCAAGGACCAGCGCCAATACGGTTGCGCGCGGAGACACCGCGCGTGCCCTCTTCTTGAGTGCTGAGATAAGCCCGCCAGGTACGCCCTTCAGAGCCCGCGCCCTCCGCCAGTTTGGCGCAGTGAGCATCGGCGCCGTCAAGGCCACCCAGATTGGCGCCATCGCCCATGCCGACGCTGGTTACGAAAAACCCCATGGGATAGGTGGTGCTGTCGGCAACAGCGAAGGGAGATGCCGCCAGGGCCAAAACGCCCGCGGTGGCTAGAATTTTTGCAAGTTTCATCTTGATATCCTTTCAATGGATCCGTTGAACTCTCAATTGTTGCGCCCGCAACTTGTAATCAGCCCCCTACTCGAAGCCGTTTTCATAATATCGCATTTACTCTCGAAATCGTAA
Source organism: Sneathiella sp. (assembly GCF_036960985.1). NCBI lineage: Bacteria > Pseudomonadati > Pseudomonadota > Alphaproteobacteria > Sneathiellales > Sneathiellaceae > Sneathiella > Sneathiella sp. Next base: position 1,194 of record NZ_JBALWD010000044.1, read on the forward strand.
TAAAATCGATTTTTTATAATTGTTCCCCTTGCCCTATCAATAAAGGGTTCTTTTCTGGCGTTCCAAAAAGCTCTGCGTCATAGGTAGCCGCATCAAATTCAGAAAGCACGGATTTCGTCATTTGCCCGGCGCTCGGTACCTCGGTACGGTTTATCTGCGATTTACCCTCCCATAAATTAGATCGGGTCAAGGCACGGGCGCATTGGAAATAGACGGCTTCGATCTGGACGATAATCACTGTCAGAGGTTTTTTTCCTCCAACGGCAAATTGATCGAGTAGTTTCGTGTCGGTTGACAACCTCGCCTTGCCATTGATACGCAGCGTCTCATTTATTCCCGGTATCAGAAATAGAAGAGCGACCCTCGGATCGCCAATAATGTTTCTCAACGTATCCAGTCGATTATTGCCGCGCCGGTCTGGAATGATAAGCGTCTTGTCATCGACTATCTGAAAAAGCTGGCCTGCCGCATCACCGCGCGGCGAACAATCGAGACCCTCTTCCCCCACACTTGCCAATGAGAAGAAGGGCGCTTTCTCAATCCAGTTGCGATACGCAATTGTCAGAAAAGAGGTTTCCTTGGCATGGGAATTAGGGTTCGCGGAGCCATAAAGAGCTTCAAGATCTTCTATCGAGGTAATGTCGGAACGTTCGGACATAGATACACTTTCAGAGGCTGAAAAAACGAAGCTAATTCAACAGGAATACAAACGCCAGACCAGTGTTTCTAGGGCGACTGGTTGTTTCCCCAGGTACAACACATTCTGTTCGGATCATTCTGCCAGTCATCTGTCTGACATGCCGACAAAGCCAGAGTAATCCCGATCAAGATTATAAAACGCATGGCTTCTTCCTTCCTTTATTCTTCTGTGGAGACGGCACCGGTGTCCGCTAGAACATCACAGTGTTAAGGATGTTGATCATTGCCCCAGGTACAGCAATTGGGATCTTGCGCTCGCGGTTTGCCGTCCGTCGTCTGGCAGGCAACGGCCCCCAGCAATACTAATACTAAAACCAACTGTTTCATTTGAATATCCTTTTTACGTAACGTCGCTCTTACTAGGGGCGTCGGTCATCCGACATGCCAGTACTGAAGCCCGTTGAAACAGAACCACCGACAGTCGTCTGGCACCCGGATACCAGAATGGCACTGACACTTAAAATCAGAAGTACCCTCATGCGGATCTCCTCTTTCTTTATCCAATATATACGATATAGGGTCGCAACCGGATCACATCTAGTTGAATAGGACCAGATGCCGACAACCCAATAAAAAAGCCGCGAATTAATCGCGGCTTTTTCGATGTTTAGTCGGTTTTCGCTAGAGTGAGCGGCTGATTTCCTCAACCATCTTCTTGGCGTCAGACAGTAGCATCATGGTGTTGTCCTTGTAGAACAGGTCATTGTCGATACCGGCATAACCAGCCGACATGGAGCGTTTGACGAACAGAACCGTCTGCGCCTTATCCACATCCAGGATCGGCATCCCATAAATCGGGCTCTGCGGGTCATCCCGGGCGGCCGGGTTGGTCACGTCATTGGCGCCCACGACAAAGGCCACATCCGCCGTCGCGAAATCAGAGTTGATTTCTTCCAGCTCGAAAACTTCGTCATAGGGCACGTTAGCCTCCGCCAGCAGCACGTTCATATGACCGGGCATACGGCCCGCAACCGGGTGAATGGCATAAACCACGTCAACGCCAGCTTCTTTCAGCAGATCGCCCATTTCACGCAGGGCATGCTGGGCCTGCGCTACAGCAAGTCCGTATCCCGGTACGATGATAACTTTACCCGCATTCTTCATGATAAAGGCCGCGTCATCCGCCGAACCTGCCTTATGCGGCCGATCGCCTTTGTCCGGACCCGCAACCGCGGCATCACCGCCAAAGCCACCCAGAATAACGCTAAAGAACGACCGGTTCATAGCCTTACACATGATGTAGGAGAGGATCGCGCCCGAGGAGCCGACCAGCGCGCCAACAATAATCAGCGCCGTATTTTCCAGCGTGAAACCAATACCTGCCGCGGCCCAGCCGGAGTAGGAATTGAGCATCGACACTACCACTGGCATATCCGCCCCGCCAATCGGGATGATGATCAAAAAGCCAATGATAAAAGCGAGGGCTGTCATGGCCCAGAAGATGCGTGGATCCAGATCAACACAGAACCAGATCACCAGCGCCAGGATAACCAGACCAATCGCCAGATTGACCATATGCTGACCGGGAAAGGTCACCGGGTTGCCGGAAACGAGACCTTGTAGCTTGGTAAAGGCAATGACGGAGCCGGAGAAGGTAATGGCACCAATCACGATACCCACAGACATTTCAATGCGACTGAGCACCGTCAGATTGCCGGAGGCGTCCAGAATACCATAGGCATCCGGGTTGTAAAATGCAGCAGCGGCCACGAGGACAGCGGCCAGGCCCACAAGACTATGGAACGCGGCAACGAGCTGCGGCATAGCCGTCATGGCGATACGCTGAGCAATCACGGCGCCAATGGCACCGCCCAGGACGATCCCGCCGATCACCCATTCATAGGAGACCACATCGGGGCTGAGGATAGTGACGATCATGGCAATGGCCATACCGACCATACCCATAATATTCCCGCGTCGTGAGGTTGCCGGTGACGACAGCCCCCGCAGCGCGAGGATGAAAAGAATTGACGAGACCAAATAGGCGAGCGCCGTAATGTTAGCTGACACGGATCTGTTCCCCTATTTCTGTTTTTTCTTGTACATGGACAGCATCCGCTGGGTCACCAGGAATCCTCCGAAGATATTCACTGACGCAAGAACGATGGCAATAAAGCCAAATACCTTTGCGATGGAAAAATCCTCAGGGCCCGTTGCAATCAGCGCGCCAACAATAATAACCGAAGAAATAGCGTTGGTCACCGCCATGAGCGGTGTATGCAAAGCCGGGGTCACACTCCAGACCACGTAATAGCCTACAAAAATGGCGAGCACGAAAACGGCCAACCTAAAGACGGTCGGATCAACAATATCCATAATCAGTTCCCTCCTTCAATCAAAAGTGGGTGGATGATCTTGCCATCCCGGGTGAGCGCGCTGCCCTGAATAATTTCGTCTTCCCAATTCATGTTGAGAGCGCCAGTTTCCTTATCCATCATAGGGGTCAGGAAATTAAAAAGATTTTTGGCGTAGAGTGCTGAGGCATCACTGGCGAGACGACCGGGCATATTTCGATGCCCAACGATTTTAACGCCGTTGGCCGTGATCACGACTTCGCCTGGTTTCGATTGGGTAACGTTGCCACCCATTTCAACGGCCAGATCAACAACCACCGAACCCGGTTTCATGACTGCCAGCATCTCATCGGTAATAAGAATGGGCGCTTCACGACCTGGAATCAATGCCGTCGTGATGACAATGTCCTGCTTTTTCACATGCTCGAACACCAAGTCTGCCTGACGTTTCTTATAGTCGTCACTCATTTCCTTGGCATAACCGCCGGCGTCTTCCCCGGTTTCGTCGGTTTCCACCATAACGAATTTGGCGCCCAGGCTTTCCACCTGTTCTTTAGTTGCCGCCCGAACATCAGTGGCGGTCACAACGGCGCCCAATCGACGGGCCGTCGCGATGGCTTGCAAGCCAGCTACACCGACCCCCATGATAAAGACTTTGGCCGGAGCAATTGTACCGGCCGCGGTCATCATCATCGGCATCGCGCTGCCATATTCCGATGTCGCATCCAGGACCGATTTGTAGCCGGCCAGATTGGATTGAGAGGATAAAACGTCCATGGACTGAGCCCGACTGATACGCGGTACAAGTTCCATGGCGATAGCATCGACGCCAGCGGCTGCATAAGCAGCTACTTGTTCCTTGTTCTGCAGCGGCGCCAGTTGCGAGATCAGCATGGCGCCTTTTTTCATCAGTGCCAACTCATCCGGACCGCCTTCTGCGTCAGTCAACGGTCTCGCGACCTTTAAAACGACATCCGCGTCCTTAAGTGCTGACGCGGCATCCGCGCTGATTTTCGCACCGGCAGCTTCATAATCTTCATCTTGAAAGGAACTGGCAGATCCAGCACCCGTTTCGATGAGGACTTCCGCTCCCAAGCCCACAAATTTCTTGACTGTGTCCGGAGATGCGGCAACACGGGTTTCGTGGTCCCGACGCTCTCTGGGGATAGCGATTTTCATAATCGATCCTCTTTTTAGTTTGTTAACGTAGGATTGACCGGCGCCCCGCAACACCGCTCAACAAAGAATGATCCGGTGGATCCTTGTAATCAATCTAGAGTAAGAAAGTTGCCATCAATACAAGCAGGATAATAATCCCAATAGTGCCAACCGTGAAGAGTTTCACAAAGGCCTGAAAGGAGGCTTTCTGCGCATCAATGTTCATTTGTCCGGGCTCGGTCATCGTTTAGGCCTTTCGCTTCTTACTCGTCAGTTCGTATTAGTTTGCACTGCAATATACCGAAATCTATTGCTGGAGCAATAGATTGTCTCGGATCAAACTGTAATTAATGAGTAATTGACCGTGAAAAGCGCCCTTAGAGGGCTTCGATCTCGTCAATAAAGCCCTCAATGACACTGAGGCCTTTCGACCAGAAAGCCGGATCAGAAGCGTCGAGGTTGAACGGCGCCAAAAGTTCCTTATGCCGCAACGTGCCGCCGGCTTTCAGCATTTCAAAGTACTTTTCCTGAAACCCATCTTCGGCGTCCTGATAAACAGCGTACAGCGCGTTGACGAGACAATCTCCGAACGCATAGGCGTAAACATAAAAAGGCGAATGAATGAAATGCGGGATATAACACCAGAAATACTGATATTCATCGTGTAAACGAATGGCCGGCCCCAAGCTTTCTTTTTGCACATCCATCCAGATCTTTCCGATCTGGTCCGGCGAGAGTTCTTCTTTCTTGCGGGCGTCATGGATCCGTTTCTCAAACTCATAAAACGCAATCTGCCGGACAACGGTATTGAGCATATCCTCAACTTTACCGGCCAGCATCACACGACGCTTCACTGGATCGGTTTCTTTTTCAAGCAAAGATCTGAATGTGAGCTGTTCGCCGAAAACGCTGGCCGTCTCTGCCAATGTCAAGGGCGTATCCGCCAGCAATCCTCCCTGCGGTCCCGCAAGAACCTGATGCACGCCATGTCCAAGTTCATGCGCCAAGGTCATAACATCACGGGTATTCCCCTGATAGTTCAAGAGCAGATAAGGATGCGCACTCGGCACAGTTGGGTGCGCAAAGGCACCTGGTGATTTGCCTGGGCGGACGGCCGCGTCAATCCAGGCATTCTCGAAAAACTTTCGCCCCAGTTCTGAAAGCTCGGGGGAAAATCGACCATAGGCGTCCAGCACAGTATCACGCGCTTCATTCCACGGGATGATCCGGTCATCTTCTTCCGGAAGCGGGGCATTTCTATCCCAGTAGTCCAATTTCTCTACGCCCATCCATTTTGCTTTGAGCGTATAATAACGATGAGACAAAGAAGGATATGAGGCTTGTACCGCCGCGGATAATGCATCAACGACTTCCGGCTCTACCTGATTTGAAAGATGCCGCATATCCGCCGGATTGCCAACACCGCGCCAGTCATCTTCAATAGCTTTATCCTTGGCAAGCGTATTGGTCACCAGCGAGAAGAGCCGGACATTTTCGCCAAAAACTTTTCCCAGACTTTTCGCGGCCTTTTTCCGAACGTCGCTCTCCTTGTTCGATAAAAGATGCAGAACTTGCTGAGATGCCATTTCCTCGCCATCTACCTCAAACTTCAAGCCGGCGATAGTTTCATCGAATAATCGAACCCAAGCACTGCGACCAGCGATATCTTTTTCGTGCAGCAATTTTTCCAATTCATCGGAAAGCTGATACGGTTGCAATGCCCGCACATTCCTGATCCAAGGCTCGTATTTTTTCAGGCTGCTGCCTTCGTACATTTCAGTCAGCAGGCTTTCGTCGATTTTGTTCAGCTCCAACGTCAGGAACAACAGATCTGTTGATATCTCGTTGACTTTCTCTTGCATGGTTTGAAAGAACTTGCCGATTTCCGGATCCGACATGTTGCCTGCGTAAACCAGATAGGCATAAGACATGATCCGTCCCTGCATCTCTCCGATTTCCTCGAAAGTACTAATGGCCAGATAAAGCTCCTGCCCGGTCAGCTCTGCAAGTTTGCCCTTGTACTGTTCTGCAAAATGCCCGGCGTCCTCAGCCGCTGATTCCAAATCTTCCTTTAGTTCGGCAGATGTACGCGAGGGATACAAATCCGTCAGATCCCATTCGGGCAAATTGGACAGCACTATATTGTTCATGTGAAGGGAACTCCGAAACTTAAAATATCTTTGACTTTACATAGGCAGGAAATATCAACTAACAAGAAAATTAGCGTGAGCCGCCGCGACCGGCTTATTGCGGTCCCCCTGCCAGGCTTCCACCCGCAAATTCGCAACGCGACGTCCTGGCTTGGTTATAACGGCTTCAGCATATGTTTCAACGGGTTTGGCGGAACGTAAATATTCCACCGTAATATTTATAATCTTGGGCACACGTGTCACATCTTGCGTTGCAAATAAATGGACCAGCGCCGCGCTTTCCAAAAAGGCACCAATGACGCCGCCATGAAGAGCCGGCAATACCGGGTTCCCGATGAATTTTTTGTCCCCGGGTAAGACACTGACGAAACGATCATTTTCCGTCTCGAGGCGCATGCCCAAGAACTTAAAATAGGGAATCATATCAAAAGCCCCGGTCCAGTCCTTAGCTTCGCGCGCGTCTTTCAGAATGGCAACAAATTGCTCTGCTGAAATATTTTCCACCTTAGCTTCCCCCATTACCAGAAACTCGATCAAGAGGCTTCGTCTCGCTTGATTTCAGCATAAAAGTTCCAACACTATTGGCAATCGGGTCATCGGGGTCGGTGTGATAGGCGATGGCACGCGTAAAGGCAATTTGCTTGGTGATTTTGTAGCAGCTGGCGTAGGCGAAAACTTCTTCTCCGGGTGTCGCTGGCTTCAGATAGTCGATCCGTAAATCAAGGGTCGCAATTGGAAGATATTTTTGCAGGCGGGTGTAGATGCACATTCCTGCTGCCGTATCAATCAATGTCGTTATAATACCCCCATGTAATATCCCATTTATGGGATTACCAGCGAAGCGGGCATCATATGGCAAGCTGAAAGTTACGCCCTTCTCATCCATGTCGTGGACCTTGACGCCTATTTCCGCACAATGGGGAATACCTGTATCAATAATATTCTGTATTTGATTTATATCGAATGCGTTCGACATACCGAATTAGCCTTTTTTATAGGATTTATACCATTCCACAAATTTTGGAATACCCTCTTGCAAGGATGTTGTCGGTTCATATCCCACATCTCGACGTATGGGGTCAATGTCTGCGAAAGTTTCTTTTACATCCCCCGACTGCATGGGCAACATTTTGAGGTTTGCCTTAACCTCTAGAGACACCTCCAGCGCGCTGACCAAATTTAGCAGAGGTTCGGATTGGTGATTCCCAATATTATAAATTCTGTACGGCGCGGCGTCGTCGCCTCCAACCGGTGGGTTATTCAACAACGCCACAACACCGCTCACAATATCATCAATATACGTGAAGTCGCGCTTCATATCTCCGTTATTGAAAATCGGCAAAGTTTCACCGTTCAACATTTTCTCTGTAAAAGTCCAGTAGGCCATATCAGGCCGTCCCCACGGACCATAAACTGTAAAAAATCTCAATCCCGTCAGAGGGATACCGTACAGATGCGCATAAGAATGAGCCATCAACTCATTAGCCTTTTTCGTTGCTGCATACAAAGACACAGGTTTATCAACCGACTGGTCGACAGAATACGGAAGCTCTCTATTTCCGCCATAAACGGAACTGGAACTGGCGAAGACCAGATGTTCCAAATTATCTAATTGTCTGCAATATTCCAGGATCGTCAAAAACCCTGTGATATTTGACTCAGTATACTCAAACGGATGATCAAGACTGTAGCGTACGCCAGCTTGAGCTGCCAGATGAACGACTTTTGTTATGTCGGGAATATTTTTCAGCGCTGCAAACACGCCGTCCCTGTCGGATATATCCTGCTTGATAAACGAAAAGGCATCATATGCTTCTAATTGCTGCAATCGCGCATGCTTTAAACCCACATCGTAATAATTATTTAAATTATCAATTCCGACGACTTTTTCTCCAGAATCCAGAAGAACTTTAGCAACATGCATGCCAACAAAGCCTGCCGCTCCGGTTACCAATACGGTCATATTATTCCCTTTGTCATTTCTTTTAATCTATCTATATTCTTGCCAAAAAACCACATCAACAAAATTTACATTTTCCTTACCAGCAGGCATGTAAAATAATTTATGTCAGTAATATTGACCTTTATTGCAATAACTGATAGTGTTATTATATAGACAGATAGTAAACCAGACGTTATCGGGAGTTTCCTCGCATGCAATTGGCCAATGTTTCCTTAAATGATAAATATGAATTGGAAGACGGACGTGTCTTTCTCACCGGCATTCAGGCCTTGGTGCGTCTCCCCCTAATGCAGAAAGCTCGCGATGTGGCGGCAGGGTTGAATACAGCCGGCTTTATCTCAGGTTACCGTGGGTCTCCATTGGGTGGATATGATCAGTCCTTGTGGAAAATCAAACCCTTGCTTAAGCAAAACGATATCCATTTTGAGCCTGGCATAAATGAGGATCTGGCTGCGACGGCGGTCTGGGGCAGTCAGCAGCTCAATATGTTCAAGGGCGCCAATTATGATGGTGTCTTCGGCATTTGGTACGGCAAGGGGCCGGGGGTTGATCGAACGGGTGATGTGTTCCGCCATGCCAATAGCGCGGGCACGTCGAAATATGGCGGTGTTCTGGCCCTCGCCGGAGATGATCATGGCATTGTCTCCTCCTCCATCGCGCATCAGAGTGAACATGGGTTCGCTGGTTGGATGATGCCCGTGCTGCATCCCGCCAGCGTGCAGGAGATTCTCGACTATGGTCTCCTCGGTATCGAAATGTCGCGGTTCTCCGGCCTGTGGGTTGGATTTAAATGTATTTCGGAAACCGTTGAAGGCGGTGCCTCTGTCTATGTCTCCCCGACACGGGGCCAGTTTGTGTTGCCGGATATTGAAATGCCAGAAGGTGGATTGAATATTCGACCCAATGACAACCGGTTTGATCAGGAAGTCCTTCTCAACGAGCATAAAATTTATGCAGCTCGAAAATTTGCCCGGGCCAATAACATTGACAAAGTCGTCATGGACAGCCCGAAGCGGCGTTTGGGGATTGTGACAACTGGCAAGGCTTATCTGGATGTCCGACAGGCGCTACGCGATCTTGGTATTGCCGATGAGCTTGCTGCCGATATCGGTCTTACCGTTTATAAAGTCGGCATGCCGTGGCCGTTGGATCCGGAAGGGGTTCGCAATTTCGCGGAAGGCCTGGAAGAAGTCGTCGTCATCGAAGAAAAACGGGCGATGATCGAAAACCAGATGAAGGAACAACTCTACAATTGGCAGACAGCTGTCCGCCCACGGATCATCGGTAAATTCGACGACGAAAAGAAATCTCTCATGCCCTCTACCGGGGAATTAACACCAGCCTTGGTCGCCCGCGTCATCGCTGCTCGTATTCGTCGTTTCTACACATCCGAATCCATTGAAAACCGGCTGGCTTTTCTTGACAGGAAAGAACAACAGCTCAACGCGGAACCTGCCAAGCTTATCAGAACACCCTTTTATTGCTCCGGATGTCCGCATAACACGTCGACGGTCGTCCCCGAAGGCAGCCGCGCTGTTGCGGGCATTGGCTGCCATTTTATGGTGACCTGGATGGATCGAAATACAGACACCTTTACGCAAATGGGCGGTGAAGGCGTTCCCTGGGTTGGTCAACAACATTTCACCGACGAAAAACATATATTCGCCAACCTGGGAGATGGTACATATCATCATTCCGGCCTCCTCGCCATTCGCCAGGCTATCGCCGCCAAGGCCACCATGACATATAAAATATTGTATAACGATGCGGTCGCCATGACCGGCGGTCAACCACTTGATGACCAACTTACGCCCTGGCAGATCGCGCAGCAGCTAGCGGGTGAAGGTATAACAGTAATCCGTATTGTAACGGATGAGCCGGATAAGTATCCCGCCGGCACCGCCTGGCCAAAGGGCACGACCATTCATCATCGTGATGACCTGGATAAAATCCAAAAAGAGCTCCGGGAAATTTCCGGCGTAACGATTCTATTATATGATCAAACCTGCGCTGCGGAGAAACGCCGTCGCCGCAAACGGGGCACCTTCCCCGATCCGGCAAAAAGAGTTGTTATAAATGATCTTGTTTGCGAGGGTTGCGGCGATTGCTCGGTAAAATCCAACTGCCTTTCCGTTGAACCCATTGAGACCGAATTTGGTCGTAAGCGCACGATCAATCAGTCCAGCTGCAACAAGGATTTTTCCTGCGTCAAAGGGTTCTGCCCCAGCTTCGTCACCATCGAAGGGGGCGACTTAAGAAAAGCCAAACCGAGTGCCGCCGAAAATCCCGCAGAAAATCTTCCGCAGCCGTCTGAAATCGAACTTGAACAACCCTACCGCATCCTGATCACCGGCATCGGCGGAACAGGTGTTGTTACCATTGGGGCGTTGCTCGGCATGGCCGCGCATCTAGAGAACAAGGGCATCTCAGTTCTCGATCAAGCGGGTCTTGCCCAAAAAGGCGGCGCTGTAACAAGCCATATTCATATTGCCCCTACACCAGAACATATCAATGCCGTTCGCATTCCGGCGGGTCGCGCTGATCTGCTTATCGGTTGCGATATGGTCGTATCCGGATCCTATGATTCCCTGGCCAAACTGGACGTCGGCGTCGCACATGCAGTGATCAATGCACATCCGGCGCCAACAATGGATTTTACTCTTAATCCAGATGCACCCTTCCCGGTTCAGGATACATTGGATCATATTCGTCACGCGGTTGGCGATGATGCCTGCTTTATTGTCAATGCAAGCGATATCGCCACGACCTTGATGGGCGATTCAATTGCGACCAATCTGTTCATGCTGGGCTATGCCTTCCAAAAAGGGTTTGTTCCTGTCAGTGAAGACGCACTCCTCCGCGCTATTGAATTAAATGGCGTGGCCGTTGAAGCCAACAAGAAAGCCTTCGCCTGGGGACGGGTGATGTCACATGATCCAGATAGGGTTCTGGCCGAAGTAGAGGAGTTGAAAGGCCCTGTTATCCAGGAAGTACCCGCTGAAGATCTTGACGAGATAATTTCTCGCCGTGAAAAATTCCTCATTGGCTATCAAAACAAACGCTATGCGGCGAAATTTAGCAAGCTGGTGACAGCCGTTCGCGCGAAGGAAGCTGGGCTATTACCGGGCAAATCTGACCTGACAGAATCTGTCGCCCGGTCTTATTTCAAGCTGCTGGCGTATAAGGACGAATATGAAGTTGCGCGCCTTTATACCGATCCTAAGTTTATGCAAAAAGTTGAGACGATGATGGATGGCGACTACAAATTAAAGTTTCACCTTGCGCCGCCCATGTTCTCAAAGCGCGATCCAGATACCGGTCAGTTGCAGAAAAAAGAATTCGGGCCGTATATGATGAAAGCATTCGGTTTCCTTTCCAAACTCAAAGGGTTACGCGGAACACCTCTGGATCCATTCGGCTACCTCGCGGATCGCAAGCATGAGAGAAAATTGATTGTCGAATTCGAAAAGACGGTTGCCAATCTGATGAACGGGCTTACAAAAGACAATCATATTATTGCGATTGAAATAGCAAATTTACCACTGCATGTTCGCGGTTATGGTCATGTGAAAGACGCTGCCATTAAAACCTATGAAGGCGATCTCGCACACTTAATGACCCTGTTCCTAAACCCTGAATTGGATAGGCAAGCGGCAGAGTAGTATTCTTTTTACAAATGGTTCCTCTGATGTGTGCGGATTGGCTCTATCGAGCAGAGTAAATCCTGCCTATCATGAACCAAAGGAGAACGAATATGCTGGAACTCAGACCGAATTGCGAAACCTGTGATAAAGACCTGCCGAACGGCGAACAAGATGCCTGTATCTGCACATTTGAATGCACTTTTTGCGCCTCTTGTGCGTCCGGTATACACCAAAATATCTGCCCCAATTGCGGCGGTAATTTCAGTATACGTCCGACGCGCCCGTCAGCCCTGTTAGATAAATTTCCGCAAAGTACAAAACGCGTCTTAAAGTCGCCAGATTAAGTTAATCAAGGAATTTAACCTAGGTTTTCTGAGGGGTTTTATTGGTTTCAGGCGTCGTGTGATTATCTGGATCTAAAAGGGGCCCGAGGCCTGAAGAAAGGCGCCGTAGAAGATGCGCCGTTTCCATATTCAAGGAAATTTTATCCTCATCCCCTTCGGCACAGCTTTCATGACGTTTTGCCGCGGCCTTAAGAATCTGTTTTCCCTCAGCTGGCGTAAAGAGGTTGTTCTTCACGCATTGCTGAAGGATAAGTTCGCATAGAGTCAACGCCGCAAAACCAGCGGCATCGGTTGAAAATTTTGTCATGACCTCGCAGCCTGAAATACACCATTATAAAGATTATAATGGTAATTCTATTCACTTATGCATTGCAGATTTTAATACAAGGGAGCGAAAAGCTTACTGGCGGAAAATTAAAAAGCCGCAGCTTCCTTTTCCGCATCCTCTTCTTCCCCGGCTGGCGCCATCTCTTCGATCATACCAAGTGCATGCTTATATAAATCAATCATATATTCCTGCTCTTGATAGTCTGCCTTATCCATTTTACGCAAACGCATAACCGCCCGCATGGCTTTTACATCGAAGCCCGTGCCTTTGGCTTCAGCAAATATTTCTTTGATATCGTCAGCAAGGCCTTTCTTTTCTTCTTCGAGACGTTCAATTCTCTCTATATAGGACCGCAAATGATCTGCTGCGACACCACCAACGTCAGCCATACCTTAACCTCATCGTAAAAAAATATTTTGAAACTTATTGCCCGAAAAACCGGAACAGACATGTAGCATCAATTTGCCAACACCGTACATCCCGCATTTCAGTTTTTTCAGAAAAAACATACCTCAGTGATTGGGGTTACTTTTTGCGAAAGCCGCTTTCTGTTCGTCAGTTGCTTCGGTCTGATACCTGCTTTTCCAGTCACTAAACGGCATGCCATAGACAATCTCACGCGCAGCCGCCTTATCGATCTCCATGCCTTTGCCCGCTGCCGCTTCCATATACCAGTTGGAGAGGCAATTTCGGCAAAAGCCGGAAAGGTTCATCAAATCGATATTTTGCACATCCGTCCGAGTGCGCAAATGGTCACGTAGGCGTCGATAAGTCGCCGCCTCCAGCTCCAATGTTTCTTGATCTGTCATGTCATTCTCTTTCATCAAGTTGTCTTTTTTACTGTATGCCTGAAATTGTTTCTTTCAAGACCTGATCCACGACTTTTATCAATGCGGCCCGATTATTATCACCGCCCGCCGTGCCCTCGCGGTATAATGCAAGTTGGCGATCCGCAGAGGTACCGCGCTTTACAATTTCCAATGCATGCTGCACTTCGGCTTCACATCCAAGAAAAGCCGCGTCTTCGGCTGTTAGACCAATAATCTCTTCTATTAATTCGGCAGCAGGCACAGGCGCCGGTATTCCAAAATCGATCAATTCGCCTTCAACACCAAACCGCTGAGCAATCCATCTGTTCTCGGCAACTAAAGTCTGCGGATAAACACGCCACCGCTGATTGTTACGGCGCAATCGGTATAGCATACGAAGGACACAGGAATATAACGCGGCGATGGTCAGGCTATCTTCAACCAACGGGCACACATCCGTGAGCCGCATTTCAAGAGTTGGAAATTTTGACGACGGACGCAAATCCCACCAAATCTTAGATCCATCTTCGATGGCCCCGGACTGCACCATGGTTTGAACCAATCGTTCGAATTCGCCATAACTTTCAAATCGGTCAGGAATACCTGTGCGCGGTAACGCATCAAAAACACTTACCCGATAGGATTTGAGGCCACTATTCTCCCCTCTCCAGAACGGAGAAGAGGCGCTAAGGGCGAGTAAATGCGGCAAAAAGTATGAGGCTTGGTTCATCAGATCGATCCGTAATTCTGGATCTTCTATTCCGCAGTGAACATGCATACCGCAAATCATCATGCGTCGGACTGTCGCCTGCATATCTCGGGCGATAATATCGTAGCGTTCTTTCGGGGTATGTTTAAGGCCCTGCCAGTCGGCAAATGGATGAACGGAGGCGGCCATTAATCCCAAACCATGGCGGTTTGCAACTTCGGATACCGTGCCTCGTAATTCATGCAGGGCATTCCGCGCCTCTGATATATTGGCGCAAACGCAAGTGCCGATTTCAAGCTGAGAGCGCAAGAACTCCGGTGTTACGATATGACCGGGTAACCGTTCTTGACATTCGCTCAGAATCGCGTCTGATGGTTCCTGCGCTAGCTCTCTTGTTTCCAGATCTACGAGAAGATATTCCTCCTCAATCCCGATGGTAAATGTCGGCTCCTGCAAACTCATCCCGGCTCCCCCTGCTTTACCTTCTACACTAAACTACCGCGCCTATACCGCAAGCGGATCTGCGGGCACCACCTCCAGAAGCTGCAACACCGTGTCAGCCATGATACAAGCCCATTTTTCCGCACCCTGATGGGTATCAATCAAATCTTGCCTGATTTCGATAGCAACATTGGGAACGCCGCGATCCATTCCATGGGCCGACATGGTGTACCCCAAAGGATCCCTGGCAGAATAGGGTTCATTATCGCCGACAGCCAACGTGCTGTTTTTTCGCAAAATTTCCAGCATCGGACTGGCGATCCGTTCATCCCGATCCCATAATACTCCGATATGCCAAGGCCGTTCAAAATCATTCATAATCGGTGTAAAGCTATGCATCGATATTAACAATGGCAATCTATGTGCAGCGATTTTCGCATCTAAAATCTGTTCGATGGATTTGTGGTATGGTTTGAAATAGGTCTCAATCCTGTGTTCCTTTTCCAGCGCCGAGATGTTTTTGTTATCAGGAATAAGAACGCCATCACTGACGGTCGGCATCAAAGCCATGTCTTCAGGATAGCGGTTCGCATCGAGCAGCAAGCGGGAAAACCGAGCATAAATGGCTGTCGCCGATAGCTTTTCCGCTAGTCTCCGTGTTACGTCTTCGATCCCGATATCCCATGCGATATGCCGGTGCAAAACTGATGTATCCTGCAGACCTAAACAATTATAGGATTCCGGAATTTGCTGGCTGGCGTGATCAACCGTAAACATTAACCGGTTCGTACTGTCCGGGTTTTGAATATCAAATACAGACATATTTTATTGAAAAACCATTCTTCATAAAATTGATTTTGGACCGCGACAATATCGAATTCTGCTATCGCTTACAATGGCCCAGCTTGGAATACTTGACCATAAAGCTATTTTACTGGCCAGCGTCCTATCTGTCATATTACACTCCGGCTTACGGGAAATTTTTGAAATAAACTACGCCGGGATTATAAGCGGAAACCATGTCCAATAGACTTGAGAAATTCTTTGTTCAGGAGCTCCGGGACAAGCCGTTAAAAAAGTTCTTCAGCAGCCTTAAAGGCCTGAAAGTTATCTGCAAATCTTTACCTGAACGCCTTTCCGCCGTGACAATCCGTGAGGATGATCATCTTATCATCTGTGATCCAAGAGACCTTGTCGGCAGATCAGTTGTCCTGCACGGAAATTGGGGCCGTACAGAAACAGAAAAAGTTGTCGCATTTCTTGAACGACAGGAAATATTGAGTGGCAACGGTGTAGCTATGGATCTTGGTGCAAATATTGGTACACAAACATTGTACCTGTACCTGACCGGTAAATTTAAAAAGGTCATCGCCGTAGAAGCTGCCCCAAAAAACTTTGATTTTTTGCAAGCTAATGTTCGAGTGAACGGTTGGTCAGACGAGATTGAGGCACTGCATGCCGCTATTTATACCGAAGATGGCGTCATTAGCCTGAACCTCAAAGACGAAGACGTCAGCGGGGGCCATTCCTTACTCCAATTGCCTGGAAATACAAACACTGTCGAGGTGCCAGCCATTACGATAGGCAGTCTTATAAACAAATATTCTATTAAGCCGGAGCAGGTAGAATTTGTTTGGATGGACATAGAAGGCTTTGATTTCGAAATCTTACAGGAAATCCAAAAAACCATTGGCAGCAAACTGCCCGTCTTCTTAGAATTTTCACCGCACTTTATGGGAGAAAACAAAACGCGGGAATTTGTCGACTTCGTACATTCCCATTACACCCACATTTATAGTTTTCAAAATCTCAATGAAGATCCC
This sequence comes from Sneathiella sp., assembly GCF_036960985.1. Taxonomy (NCBI): domain Bacteria; kingdom Pseudomonadati; phylum Pseudomonadota; class Alphaproteobacteria; order Sneathiellales; family Sneathiellaceae; genus Sneathiella; species Sneathiella sp. The sequence continues at coordinate 17,556 of NZ_JBALWD010000044.1, forward strand.
GTGCGGCTTACAGATTTGACCGCACTCGCAGATACTTATCAAAAAGACCTGCTTGTTTACAGCCTCTAAAATTTTATATCCTCCGTCAATGAAAGTCTCCCATGCCTCGCTTCACTTTCTATGGAATGCCCCATTCTCTTTATAGCGGCAAAGCACGCTCCTATTTGATCAAGCAGAGAATTGATTTCGAAGAAGTCACTGCCGGGCACCCTGATTACATGAACTATGTTATGCCGAAAATCGGCCGTTGGATTATTCCGGTTTTGAAGACACCGGAGGACGAATTGGTTCAAGACGGTTCGGACATCATCAATTGGTTTGAAGATAGAAGCCTGGCACGTTTACCGGCATATCCGACAACGGCAAGTCAGCTCATAGTCTCGTTGATATTTGAGTTATTTGGCGGTGAAGGCCTGTTACGACCCGCCATGCATTACCGCTGGAATTTTGATCCAGATAACAAAGACTTTATTGAAGATCAGTTCGGGCTGTTTCGAATGCCGACTATCCCGAAGCACGAGCGTGCCGAAATTGTCGAGAAATCTACAAACCGTATGCGGGCTGCAGGTGTCATGTTTGGTGTGACAACCGAGACAATTCCCGCAATTGAAGCCGCCTATGAAGAGTTTCTGCGTCTTCTTGATACGCATTTATCGATTTACCCCTATTTGCTTGGCGGCGTCCCAACCATCGGAGATTATGGATTGATTGCATCGCTGTATGCGCATCTCGGCCGGGATCCATATCCTGCTAGTTTGATGAAACGGATTGCTCCCGCCGTATTCCGTTGGACAGAACGCATGAATGCGACAACGGCAGACATGTCTGAATTTATCGATACTCCGGAGGAAATACTGCCCGGCGATACCATACCTGACACTTTACGGCCAATTCTTTCGATCATCGCCCGGGATTACTTACCCGAAATTGAAGCATTTGTTGCGTATACCAATACATGGCTAATCGAGAAATCGGATGTAAAACCAGGTGATATCGTGGGCGGCGATGCGAAAGCCAGGGCCATCGGGAGCTGCACTTTCAGCTGGTCAGGGCATCAATTGACCGTCGGCGTCCTCCCCTATCGCATATATCTGCTGCAAAAAATTCAGGATGCTTTTGATGGTCTTAACGCATCAGAAAAAATAAAAGCTGAAAATCTACTGGCGGAAACCCATCTGGCCCCTCTCCTCACAACTCGGTGCAGCCGCCGTGTCGAACGCAAGGATAATCGAGAGATCTGGGGCGAAGAAAGTAGATGATTAGGTTGCCAGCATCGTCGCCCTATCCGCTCAGGCATGTGTTCTTGCGTAAACTCGATCTGGTCGGTCTAAATGTGGCGTCGCGCCGAATTGCGTAAGATGGAGATCATCACCGCGAAGTTCAAATTTATGGGTCGAGGTATGACCAACTGCTAGAAACATTTTACTCTTCATATCGATATCCAACCCGAGCGACAAAGCCACAAGCGTGGCAATGACACCCGTCGAAGTTACTAGCAAGACACGTCCTTCATTGGCCGCGGCATCCTTCAACGCACTTAAGATCCGTAACCGAAAAGAATCGAAATTTTCCAGTCCTTCAGCGACTTCTCCGGTCCGCCATATTTCCAGAACTTGTGGGATATGGCTCGCAAATTCTTCGGCTGTTTCCGGAAAGGCAACGCCGTGGGTAGCTTTGATACTATGGGCCAATCCAAAATAATCCAGCTCATTCAACCGCTTATCTTGCCGATACGGGATGTGCGAAAGACCCAATGACTGCGCTGTCTCAATTTGTCGCGTTAATGTCCCTGACAGAAGGTGATCAAAATTCAGGGATTCTCGGAAATACTCGCCCAACCAACGTGCCTGCTCATGTCCTAAGTCACTCAGGCGGTCATAGCTCGCTTCATCTGTTGCGCCCGTTTGGGCCTGGCCATGTCGAATTAGGGTAAGTTCAGTCATTTAGGTTTCTATCTAAAATGGTTATACAGCGTTTCTCATCGCTACTTATTATAGTTCTTTATTAAAATCCATTCGAATGATAGGTTTTTAATTCCCCGCAAATAATAATAATAATTTCCCACGAATTCTCTATTACGGCTAGTATAAAAGCCATATGGCTGTACGCCTATGAGCTAGAAAGTAAAGATGTATGCGACGATTAAGAAATACGAAAATTATTGCGACCTTGGGACCGACGAGTTCAACAGCCGAAACCATAGAAGAACTACATCTTGCGGGAGCTGATATTTTCCGGCTGAACTTCAGCCATGGTACGCATGCTGACCATCGTGCGACCTATGATCATATTCGGGCACTGGAGGTGAAACAAGGCCGACCCATTGGGATTCTGGCCGATATGCAGGGTCCGAAAATTCGTATCGGTACGTTTGCTGACGGTCCTGTTTATCTTGAAAAGGGCGTCCCTTTCCGGCTTGATAATGACCCCGCACCCGGTAACATCGGTCGAGTTTCTCTACCTCATCCCGCGGTTTTGAAATCACTCGACATCGGAAGTGAATTACTTCTCGATGACGGCAAACTTAAAATGACCGTGTCCGGCGTATCGAAAGGTCATGTGGATTGTGTTGTGTCGACCGGCGGTAAACTTTCGGACCGAAAAGGCGTTAATATTCCCAATGTCGTTGTTAAAATCAGCGCCTTGACAGACAAGGATCGTCGCGATCTGGATTTTGCTCTTGAGTTGGGTGTCGATTGGGTCGCTTTATCTTTTGTTCAACGGCCCGAAGATATTGCAGAAGTCAAAAAAATCATTGCGGGTCGTGCGGCCGTAATGGCGAAAATCGAAAAACCTGCCGCAGTTGAACGGCTCGCTGATATCATTGAATTATCTGACGCGGTGATGGTTGCCCGCGGCGATCTCGGAGTGGAAATGCCGGTACAGGAAGTGCCGTCCATACAGAAAAAGATTATCACCTGTGCGCGTGAAGCCGGCAAACCCGTTGTTGTTGCAACTCAAATGCTGGAAAGCATGATCAGTTCACCCGTCCCGACCCGCGCGGAGGTTACCGATGTCGCCAACGCTATTTACGATGGCACCGATGCCGTCATGCTTTCTGCGGAAAGCGCCGCCGGGGATCATCCGATCGAAGCTGTCACCATGATGAACGATATCGCCGAGGTAACAGAAAAAGATCCCATCTATCGTAACATCATTGATGCTACTCATGGCGACTTGGAAGCCACAACTGCCGATGCAATCAGCGCGGCGGCATCGCAAGTATCCCGTACGATTGGGGCCTCCGCCATCGTCACGTATACGACATCCGGATCGACCGCACTTCGGGCGGCACGGGAGCGTGGAAAAACCTCGGTTCTTGCTCTTACGCCATCACTGAAAACAGCGCGTCGGCTGGCCCTGGCGTGGGGATTGCACTGCGTACATACGAAAGATGCGGAAAATTTCGCAGATATGGTGGCCAAGGCCTGTAAAATCTCATTTGCAGAAGGCTTTGCCCGGCCCGGAGATCAAGTTGTTATTATGGCAGGTGTTCCCTTTGGGACACCTGGATCAACAAATATTCTCAGAATTGCCTGGGTCGGTGAGCAATAGATATATGGAGTAAGACACTCCACTAAATCTTCTTGTCGTCCTGCTCTTTTTTAAGCTGCTTCATACGTTCTTTAACACCGGGCATGTGCGGATTAATATTGACGGCTTTTTGAAACGCGGAAATAGCTCCTCGATTAATATCCTGCCGGTCAAAAATTTGCCCCAACCCTGATAACGCTCCAAAATGTCGGGGCTCCAATTCCAATGTCCGTCCAATATCTTCAACCGAGGCATCGAATTCGCCCATCAAAAACAGGACAGTCGCCCGCTTGTTCCAAGCTTCCGAATATTCCGGATCAATCTTGATAATTGAAGTAAACAGCGTCAGTGATTTCGCAAGGGCACCCTGATTCATATAATTCATGCCCTGTGCCATTAGAAAATCGATAGTATCGCTGCCAGACGTCAGCCATATGGTCCAGATAGACCGCTCAATCACCTTACCTTCATTGTAATTATCAGTTTCTGACAATGCCGAAAATAGTTCATCAAGACGGGGATCGTCTTGCCGCGCATTCGCCGGACTGCTCAGCAAAAAGATTGAGACAATGAATACAACAGTAAGGTTCGACCATTTCATATACCAAATATACGGCATATTTAGGTATTTAGTAAGGGAGTTGGAGACACGAATTTGTGAAATCGGCTTCTATTTGAGCTGATCTGGTGTCGGCCCCCCGGTTGCCCAATCAAGTAATTGCACCGTATGCAATACCGGAAGATCCATACCAGATGCAATTTGCGCGATACAGCCTATATTCCCGGCGGCGACAATCTGCGGATTAGTTTTGGCAATATTTGCCACTTTGCGAGCTTTCAGCTTGCCGGACATTTCCGGCTGTAACAAATTATACGTACCCGCAGACCCACAACAAATATGGGATTCCGGGATGTCCGTTACCTGAAAATCCATTGCCACTAAAAGTTGCTTGGGGGGGTCTTTTATTTTTTGGCCATGCTGCAGCGAACAAGCAGAATGATACGCGACTTTCAACCGCGGAATATCTGCAGTTTTCTTCATAGCCAACTGCGGAAGAAATTCTGTTATATCGCATGCTAACGCTGCGACTGCTGCCGCTTTCACAGCCAGTTCTTTATCTTCTTCAAACAGATGCCCATAATCCTTGACCGTGGTGCCGCAGCCGGAGGTATTGATCACGATGGCGTCCAACCCCTCTCCTTCAATCTCTTTCGACCAAGCAAGGATGTTTTCTCGCGCCAGTTCAAGTGCGCCGTCTTCCTTGCCCATATGCAGAGGCAGCGCGCCACAACAACCAGCCGCTTTTGGAATAATCACTTCGACGCCGTGGCGGGTCAAAAGCCGAATAGTAGAATCATTGATATCCGGCGCCAAAACCTTTTGAGCGCAGCCTGTCATAAGGACCACTCGCTTTTTTCGCGGGACAGACGGCTTATGTTGTTCGATACCATCCAACGCCGATGGGGGTTCAAGTTTTGTCGGTGCCATATCAAGCATTGCCCGAATTCGGCCCCGGAACAGCCCCTTGAGCGGTTTTGCAAGAACAGCGCCGATCAATGCAAGCCGAAATAGATTTGGCCGGGGCAAAATAACGCCCAGAAGCCCTCTCAGAAAACGATCGAAAGCCGGACGTTCATAAGTTTCCTCGATATATTGCCGGGCATGATCGACCAAATGCATATAGTGGACGCCTGATGGACAAGTGGTCATACAAGACAGACAGGACAAACAGCGATCTATGTGTGTGACTGTTGAAGCTGGTGCCGGCTCAGCGCTTTCCAGCATTTGCTGGATAAGATAAATACGGCCACGCGGACTATCTCGTTCGTCACCGAGTTCCGTATATGTCGGGCAAGTCGCGGTGCAAAACCCGCAATGTACACAGTTTCGAAGAATTTCGTTGGATCTCGAAAATTTCGGATCAGCCAACTGCGCCAGGGAGAATTCTGTTTTCATATCAGGTAGTTCTCTGCTGTTCTTCATCCAGATACATACGGCCAGGATTAAGAATATTGTCCGGATCAAAGCCTTCTTTAATCCGGCGGTTCAACATAGCGACGGTTGGGCTAACAGGCTGAAACGGCGCAATACGATTACGAAGGAGTTCCGATCCCCGAATTAAGGTGGCATGGCCCTCCGCGCCGACGGCGCCCCGGATGGCGGCCTCCCCGCCATCGTCCTTCTCGGACACAAGCTGAACCCAAATCAGTCCACCTGCCCAATCAGTAAAATACAAACAGTCCGTACCCTGTTCCTTAATGGCTGCAATGACAGTACTAGCATTGGCCGGCGGCACCGATAAGCGCCAAAGGGGAGCCGTCTCTCCAACAAAGGGAGCGGCATTACTTGTCATTGTCCAGAACTGCTGCGAATTATGGCTGTGAAGTTCTTCAATATCCCCGAATGGCGCCATAATTTTACGCATGGCTTCACAGCGGAATGTCGCTGAGGGCTTAGGTCCTTCAATTTTCAACGCAATTACCGACGCGCCCGGACTGGAAATATAATCGAGCGGGATCCGGGCAGCAATTTCAGCGGGTAGAAAAGCTGCCGCGGCTACATCATGCACGGAAGACAACGCATCCCGCATGCAGGCCACAGCGGTCGGCAGATCCGCACCGTAAATCAGGACTGTTCGCACGGTGTCATGCTTTGGCAGCACCTTGAAAGTCATCTCGGTAGCAATCGCCAATGTTCCGTAGCTACCGGCGACCAGTTTGCATAGATCATATCCGGTGACGTTCTTCATCACACGACTGCCGGTTTGAAACGTTTGTCCTCTTCCGGTAAACCCATTCACCCCAAGTAAATGATCGCGGGCTGCTCCTGATTTCACCCGGCTCGATCCAGACAGGTTTCCAGAAAAAATGCCCCCAAGCGTCCCTAAATCCGCAGCTGTGCCCAATAGGGGTCCGAAATCCGGCGGTTCGAACGCCAGTTTTTGACCCTGCTGATCCAATATCGCCTTGATTTCACTTAGCTTCATCCCGGCTTTTGCCTTCATGACCAGTTCCGCAGGTTCGTATAACTGCACCCCTGTCAGACCAGACATATCCAGTACGGCGTCAACGGCCATGGGCCGACCTAAAGACACTTTCGATGCATTTCCTTGCACTGCTAGCCCATGCTGCCCCGCAAGGGCCCAATCGAGCATATCTTGTATCTGGTCGTCAGATGTAATCTTGGTGGTTTGCATATACCCTAAAACCTTGGAATATCGGGAAAAGGTAGTTCGCCGTTATGGACGTGCATTTTCCCAAGTTCAGCGCAGCGATGGAGTATAGGGAAGACCTTCCCCGGATTGAGGCGCCCATCGGGATCAAATGCACATTTCAGCCGCTGCTGTTGTTTGAGGTCATCTTCGGAAAACATTTCCCCCATTAGGTCCCGCTTTTCAATGCCGACGCCATGTTCACCTGTCAGGACACCGCCGACTTCAACGCAAAGCTTCAAGATATCGGCGCCAAACTCCTCGCAGCGCTCAAGCTCTCCGGGAATATTTGCATCAAACAGGATGAGCGGATGCAAATTGCCATCTCCTGCGTGAAAAACATTGGCGACCCGCAAACCGTAATGTTCTGACAGCTCTCCCATGCGCTTGAGAACCTTTGGGAGCTGGCTCCGCGGGATCGTCCCGTCCATGCACATATAATCCGGGGAAATCCGCCCAACGGCGGGGAAAGCGGCCTTACGGCCTGCCCAAAATGCTAGGCGCTCTTCCTCGTTTTGGCTGGTCCGACTGACAGTGGCCCCGCAAGCGGCGGCAATCTCATCAATTTTTACAGAATAATGCTCGATCTCGACTTTCGGGCCATCAAGCTCAACAATCAGCAGGGCTTCGACGTCCAGCGGATACCCGGCATGGCAAAACTCTTCAGCGGCGTGAATGGCGTAGCGATCCATCATCTCCATACCGGCAGGAATAATCCCAGCGCCAATAATCTTGCCGACACAATCTCCCGCCTGCTCACTTGACGGAAACCCAATAAGTTGCGCGGAAACATGTTCGGGTGTTGCCAGAATTTTTACCGTAACTTCCGTTATCACACCAAGCAAGCCTTCCGACCCGGTAATGACGCCAAGTAGATCATAACCTTCAGCATCCAGATGCTTACCGCCAAGCCGGATCACTTCTCCGGCCATGGTCACCATTTCGATGCCCAATACGTTATTTGTCGTCAGGCCATATTTCAGGCAATGCACACCGCCAGAGTTTTCCGCGATGTTACCGCCAATTGTACAGGCTATCTGGCTGGAAGGATCTGGCGCATAGTAAAACCCATCGGCTTTGACCGCTTCTGTAATGGCCAAATTGGTTACGCCAGGCTGAACCACCATGCAGCGGTTCTCATAATCAATATCAAGGATCTTCTTGAATTTACCGAGTCCGAGCAAAACGCCATCAGCAAGGGGTAACGCGCCACCTGATAAAGAGGTTCCGGCGCCACGGGGAACGACATTGACGCCTTCCGCGGCACAGAATTTCAGTATTTCAGAGATTTCATCGACGGTTTCCGGTAAGACCGCAATCATGGGAAGCTGGCGATAGGCGCTCAAACCATCGCATTCAAAAGCCCGTAGATTATCTTTGTCATCAATAACCGCATCAGAATCGGCGACGATCTTGCGAAGCTCCTTTACAAGATAACCCCGTTTGGCAAGAACATCCTGATTAGGTTTTGGCATCAACATGGCGGCACCTGTGATTATTCAACACATCATGCCAGTGACTTAGGACGTTATTCGGAGGGAAAGCAAATAAAAAAAACCGCCCTACTTTCGTAGAGCGGTTTTAAAATTTGAGACAAAAACGTCAGGCGCGTAATTTAGCCCTGACGCGCTTTAAAGCGCGGGTTCGTTTTATTGATGACATAAACACGTCCTTTGCGGCGCACGACGCGGCAATCGCGATGGCGTTTCTTCGCGGACTTAAGCGAGTTCAAGACTTTCATTGTTCACATCCTAATAGCAATAATAAATTCGAAGCCGGAACATACTGACCCGTTCGCAGCCTGTCAATGGTGAAAACCATCAATTTCGGTTAAAAAGAGCTCAAAAGTCAGAAAGCAGAATTACGTTATCTCTACCGGCACCCGCGCGTAAATCCGAAACACTTTCAGATGCCCTGCTTCCATCATTTGGACGCGACGCATCCAAAGCTCGCCTTCTTTCAAAATCCAGTCATGCAGATGTCCGCTTTTTTCACCATCGG
>NZ_JBALWD010000045.1:0-25971 GCF_036960985.1 Sneathiella sp.
GGCTTTGCGAAATAATCTTGTTGGTAATGGGTTCGCTATCGACGAGTACTCCGTCACAGTCAAAAATTACCAGCTTGATCGGCATGTTATCCTTCGAGCATCCGCTTCAGAAGCTCGATATCTTCGGATAATGATTGGTCACCTTCACAGAGCTCGTCTATTTTCCGAACGGCGTGCATCACCGTCGTATGGTCTCGCCCGCCAAATTTACGGCCAATTTCTGGTAAAGATCGGGACGTGAGTTGTTTGGCCAAGTACATGGCAACCTGTCGTGGTCTGGCGACAGCTCTTGCCCGGCGCGCGGAGTGCATTTCGGACATCCGGATGTTAAAATGCTCTGCCACTCGTTTCTGGATTTCTTCAATAGTGATACGCCGATCATTGGCGCGCAACAAATCGCGTAAAACTTCCTGTGTGCTCTCTAGCGTAACTGTCCTGCCGACCAGATCTGAATAAGCAAGGACTCGATTAAGAGCTCCCTCAAGCTCGCGGACATTGGAAGTGATCCTGTGGGCAAGAAATTCAAGAATTCTCGGCTCGATGGAGATCTTTGCATTTTCCACTTTCGATTGCAGGATGCCAAGCCGGAGCTCGTAATCTGTCGGATGAATGTCTGCAACCAACCCCCAGCCGAGCCGGGAACGCATGCGCTCCTCCATCCCCTCAAGATCCGTCGGCGAACGGTCACCTGATATTATGATTTGGTGATTTTGATCAACCAATGCATTGAAAGTATGAAAAAATTCCTCCTGAGTAGAATCTTTTCCTGCGATAAACTGAACATCATCGATCATCAGTACATCGACAGAGCGAAATTGATCCTTGAAGGTCATCGTATCCTTGAACCGCAAGGCACGGATAAAGCGGTACATGAATTTTTCTGCCGAAAGATACATCACCTTTTTTTCAGGACTGTTGGCAGCAATGGCATGGCCGATCGCATGCATTAAATGGGTTTTACCGAGCCCGACTCCACCATACAAATATAGAGGATTAAAGGGCACTGTGTCTTTGGCGTCAGAAACCCGCCGGGCTGCCGCATGTGCCAATTCGTTAGATTTTCCAACGACAAAATTATCGAAAGTGAAACGGGGATCAAGCTGCGCAGTCAGGGCTGAATTCTGCTCGGGTCTATCATGGCCGTTTGCATTGGCAGTGAAAGATGATTTCGCTTCGCCCAGGCCAATGGTTGCAGGTTTACGTCTTGACGGAGCCTGCTTCGTCGAGGTTTTTACATGGATATCGATAGATTGAATTTTTTCATCTTCAGAAGACCAGAGCTGGCGGATCCGCAACGCATAATTATTGATGACCCAATCTCGCAAAAACCGCGTAGGCAAAGTCATATTTACATGGCTGTTGGTGACTTTTTCCAATTCAATATTCTTGAGCCAGGAATTAAAGGTTGTTTCCCCATATTCCGCTCTTAATTTCCCTCGTACCTTGCTCCAGATATCTTGATTGGCGGCGGAGATACCTTGTGCTTCGTCGTGACCCATTTTAACTTTGTACCCATTTCAAATTGGCGGCTTTCCAACCGCCGGTCGTTCCACGGTGCCCTTCAACGTTAGCATTGCCTTCAAAGCCTTCAAGGACATTGTAGCTGGCGTGATAGCCCGCCAATGTTGCACTTTTGGCGGCGGCAATGGATCGCACACCGGAACGACATAAAAATATCATCGGTGCGTCTTTATCAGACTGGCGGGCATCAAGCTCATTTACGAAATTCATGTTGGGAGACATATCAGGAAATAAAACCCAGGAAATTGGCTCGACGCGCTTTCCGAGCGACGACAGATCTGGTAGTCCAACATACGCCCATTCAGCGTTTGTTCTGACATCAATCAACAGGGCATTAGGATTATCTTCTAGCAATTGCCAAGCTTCCTGTACCGTTATATCGCCAGCATAACCATCAGGCCCGGTCGAAACGTCTCCATTCGCCATATATATTATTCCTTTTCTGCCACGTTGTCGCTTTGCCAAAAGCTGTTATCGGCTCTCCACCCAGATTCGGTAAATCCAGGGAAAGTTGCAAGATTTCAACCATTCCAACGGAAACGGCAAATTGATGACTTGTCTATTCCATACGGCGAAAAAAACTTGCTACCGATTACGGATCATCAGGCGAATTCGAGGGCCGAATAGCTCTGGATCATCAATTTCCAGCCAACAGGTTAGTACGATGTTTAACTCCCAATTTCGACAAGACTAATATCAAGCTTTATCCGCACGCAATAGAGTGCAGGCGGGAATATCAAAAATAAATTTGGAAATTGATCAAACAAAATCTTGACCTACAAGATGTAGTGATCGATTTGGTGGTGGCGACTTTAACTGGTAAAAAGCGTTAAATGAATCACGTGTTTTTGGTCAACTTACTTTCTCTAAAGTCAAAAAAAAAGCCGTATTCCAAAAATGGATACGGCTTGATTCTTTTTTCTTTTGCAATGTTACGCAGAAAGTGCTTTCACCTGAGCATTCAGACGAGAAATCTTTCTTGAGGCCGTGTTCTTTTTGTACACGCCTTTAACAACGCCCCGGCTCAATTCAGACTGCGCTACGCGCAGGGCTTCATTGGCCTTTGTCTGATCACCTTCTGTGACCGCTGTTTCTACCTTTTTTACAAAGGTGCGGATACGGCTGCGACGAGCCCGGTTACGTTCGGTCCGGACGTCTGTTTGCCGGATGCGCTTTAGTGCAGATTTATGATGCGCCATGACAATCCTGTCTTTTAGCTTCGAAATTCGGAAGCCGGGTTATAACTAGCGAGGAAACTGCAGTCAACATAAGAATACCGTTTGACGAAGAGATTAGTGAAAAAATGGAATTTTTTATGAAATAGGGACCTTTTCTCCAGAAGACTAGAAGCTATTTAACGATTTTTGAAGTCAGGCGTTCGCTTTTCCGCAAATGCAGACATGCCTTCCTTCTGATCCTCTGTTGAAAAAGTTGAGTGAAAGACCCGCCGTTCAAACATGATTCCCTCGGCTAAAGTCGTTTCGTAGGATTTTTTTACGCTCTCTTTACACATCATGACGATAGGCTGCGACAGCTCGGCAATGGAGCTAGCGACTTTAATCGATTCATCCATCAAATCATCGAGGGGTATAACGCGACTTACTAGTCCTGAACGTTCTGCCTCGTCGGCACCCATCATGCGGCCGGTCAAGCACATCTCCATAGCTTTGGACTTGCCGACAAATCGGGTCAGACGCTGGGTTCCGCCCATTCCTGGAATCGTACCGAGTTTGATTTCAGGCTGACCAAACTGTGCGTTATCGGCTGCCAGGATAAAATCACACATCATGGCGAGCTCACAACCACCGCCCAAGGCATAGCCCGCAACCGCAGCAATGATAGGTTTACGGCTTGTGTCGACCCGTTCTTCGCATCCGGTAAGAAAATTCTTTTTGTAGACATCCATGTAGGTCTTAGTCTGCATTTCTTTTATGTCAGCACCTGCAGCAAAGGCTTTATTTGATCCGGTTAGGACAACCGCACCAATCGCATCGTCGGCTTCAAATCCATTTAATGCGTCATCAAGTTCGACAAAAAGCTCTGCACAAAGTGCATTCAATGCCTTTGGGCGATCAAGACGGATCACGCCGACGGCTCCTTTAATATCTACTGCAATATGACTATATGCCATGGTATTGTTCCTGTTCTCTAATGTTGCCCAGCCCTGACCTGGGAGCCTGTTAAAATTATCTGGCCATTATCGGTGCAAACATGAATTTGTCCAGATTATAGACCAGCATCTTGGCAATTTTTTGATTATTATCGTTGGCAGGACGGGCAGTAAAATGTTGAGCGGCCCGATTGCACAAGCCGCTTAACAGATCCGCTGCACATTTTATTGGGGCAATCTGACCCTTCTTTGTCATAAACTTGGAAGCGATGTTGGAAGTAACCCAGCTCGCCAGAAGTCTGGCTATAATTTCGAAGTGTCGATCCGCCAGATGCAATTGCCTCATTCAGAACATGACGTACGGCATCTGCCAGTAAGTCGGCGCGCTTTCCCTTTATCGTACTGCTTTTTCGTTTTGGAGAAATATGGGATCGAAACAATGCCTCACACGCATATATATTGCCAATGCCAGCGACAACTTTTTGATCAAGGAGAGCCGCTTTTATAGGCGCGGCGCGTCCAGCCAATCTCTCCGCCAATTGTGGTCCGCCGAATTCGTTACCCAATGGCTCTGGACCGATACTCGCAAGTTGCGGATGCTGGTCCATTTTATCGGCTGTTGTCAGCATCATAAACCCAAAACGCCGGGGATCGTGGTAACGGACAGTAATCCCTTTTTCTGTATGAAAAATTACGTGATCATGTTTTTCATATTCGAACACCATTTTCTGATCGATCCGAAAGCTACCCGACATTCCCAGATGCCCGATCATGACCGTCCCATCTTCCAAGGTCATCAGGATGTACTTCGCACGCCGTCGTAAACTGAGAATCTTTTTTGCTTCAAGTGCTTCAACGAAGCCCGGTGCAAACGGAAAGCGTAGATTTTCTCGACGCAGCGTAATTTTCTCAAATTTGTCGCCGACAAGAGCTTGTTCCAGTCCACGACACACGGTTTCAACTTCAGGTAATTCTGGCATTGCGGGACAGTAGCCTTAAATTGTTGCTTGCGCTATGCTCTTATTTCGACGAAACAGAGGCATTGTTTTTCATATATCACTTGGTGGTTCCAGTGGCACCCTCAGATAATTCTTCCGGCAACACCCATTTTGGGTTCAAGCAAGTACCAGCTGATGAAAAAGCGGGGCTTGTGCGAGGCGTCTTTGACAGCGTTGCTGAAAACTATGATGTCATGAATGATCTGATGAGTGTTGGTGTCCATCGATTATGGAAGACAGCGATGATTGACTGGCTGATGCCACGGCCCGGACACCACCTTCTGGATGTTGCCGGAGGCACGGGCGATATTGGGTTTCGATTTTTGGACAAAGTCAAAGGTAACGGCACAGTCACAGTACTTGATATTAATCATGCAATGTTAAGCGTAGGTCAAGATAGAGCAATTGACCAGGGCCGACTAAGTAGACTTGACTGGGTAAATGGTGATGCTCAGTCCCTGCCCTTACCGGATAAATCCGTAGATGCCTATACAATAGCGTTTGGCATTCGAAATGTGACGGATATTCCATTGGCATTGCGAGAAGCACGACGGGTCCTAAAACCTGGAGGCCGGTTTTTATGCCTTGAATTCAGCACAGTAGAGGCGGCAATTTTAAAAGACGTCTATGATTTTTATTCCTTCAAATTGCTCCCGGAAATTGGCCGGTTAGTCGCAAAAGACAAAGAGTCTTATGAATATTTGGTTGAGAGTATTCGGCAATTTCCGGATGCAGACCGTTTCGCGGAAATGATCGTAGAGGCGGGTTTTCATCAGGTTAAATTTAGACGATTATCTGGCGGAATTGCAGCGCTGCATTCAGGCTGGCGGTTGTGAGAGGGCTCTTCGCGTGATCCGGATCATTAACAATTGTCATCGTCTTTTATTTATCGCCCGCACGTTGGCGCGCCATGATGCCTTGTTTCTGTTGGATGACCTTGAACGCGCGCCATTTTATGTAAAACTCTTTCGTTTCATCCTTCCGGTTTTTGCTGTTGGTGCGACGAAGAACAAGGGTTTACGCGAAGGGCAACGGTTAGCCAATGCACTGCAAGACCTGGGACCGAGTTTCATAAAATTGGGGCAAGCTCTTTCTGTCAGATCTGATTTACTGGGCGAAGAAATATCGCAAGACCTTGGAAATCTGCGTGACAAATTGCCTCCTTTTTCATTCGAAAAGGCCCGAGAAACAATTGAATATGAGCTAGAAGCTAGCCTCGAAGAATTATATATTGAATTTGATCCGGATCCTGTTGCGGCCGCCTCTATTGCTCAGGTACATTTTGCTAAAACCAGAGAAACTGTTCTCACCCCGACCGAAGAAGATCCTGAAGCAACCGTTGAAATAATCAAACAAGTAGCGGTTAAGATTCTTCGACCTGATATTGAGAAAGCCTTTGAGACCGATCTTCAACTATTTTTCTGGCTCGCCCGGTTGGCAGAAAGATATCAGCCAGGATTTCGACGCTTACGATTAACAAAAATTGTCGAGACAATGGCAGATTCTGTTGAATTGGAAATGGATTTACGAATGGAAGCGGCAGCAGCTTCCGAAATGGCAGAGAATTTTGCCGATGATCCAGATTTTGGCGTACCCGAAATAGATTGGCAGCGCACTGCACGTCGCGTGATGACACAAAGCCGTGTGGACGGTATCAGCATATCCGACAAAGGCGCGCTGACTGAGGCGGGCTATGACTTGGATGCTCTCGCTGCAAATGTCATCCGGGTTTTTCTACATCAAGTGTTGCGCGACGGTTTTTTCCACGCAGACATGCATCACGGCAATCTCTTTGTGAGCGACGGTGGCAAGCTGGTTGCTGTCGATTTTGGAATTATGGGCCGAATGAGCCGGGAAACCAGATTGTTTATGGCTGAAATGCTGTATGCATTTCTAGTGCGAGATTACCGAAGAGCTGCTGAAGTGCATTTTGAAGCGGGATATGTGCCTCCTCATAAATCGCTGGATTCATTTGCTCAAGCCTGTCGGTCCATAGGCGAGCCTATATTGGGCCGTCCGGTCAACGAAATTTCCATTGCCCGGCTTTTGGTGCAATTGTTTCAAATTACTGAAACCTTTGAGATGGAAACCCAACCCCAGCTTTTGCTGCTTCAAAAGACGATGGTAACAGCAGAAGGGGTCGCCCAAAGCCTTAACACAAAGATCAATTTTTGGGAAGTTGCGCAACCCACCGTCGAGCATTGGATGCGTGAAAACATGGGAGTTGAGGCGCAGGCGGCGCACGTGATCAATGAAGGCATTGCCCTTTTGAAAAAAATACCTGCGATCGTTAATAGAGCCGACCGGGTTTTGGGCGACCTCGAAGCACGGGATGACGCGGCCCATGGCCCAGCTCATGATACAGCGGAAGAAGAATATCGGATCTCAAAAATAAAAGGTGTCTATTTGGTAACGGGCGTTGTTTTGGGTGCGTTTGCTGGGTACTTACTAATGCTGGCGCTTTAGGGCTCCGATACGCGTATAAATATTGCTTGCGCTACGGCGATGCGATTATTATTCTATTTACATAAAAGAAAAGTGAAATAAGTAAACTGGGGCGGGCCGCGCGTGAATGAGTCACAAAAATCTGTTTTGTTGATTATCGGGGGAGGTATTGCGGCATACAAAACGCTCGAGTTGATCCGGCTTTTATCAAAACAAGGTATAAGTTGCCGTTGTATTCTTACGCGTGCAGCTGAAGAATTTGTAACGCCTTTGTCTGTGGCGTCATTATCAGGCAGCAAAGTTTACACCGACTTATTTTCGCTTACCGATGAAGCTGAAATGGGCCATATTCAATTGTCTCGAAGCGCCGACTTGGTCGTTGTTGCACCGGCTACGGCAGATCTGATGTCGAAAATGGCTTCGGGAATGGCATCTGACTTGGCGACTACAGCACTCTTGGCAACAGATAAGCCGGTTATGATTGCGCCGGCAATGAATGTGCGTATGTGGCAGCATGCGGCGACACAACGTAATCTTCAAACTCTAATCGGTGACGGTGTTATGGTTGTCGGTCCGGATGATGGTGATATGGCTTGCGGAGAATTTGGCCCCGGACGCTTATCTGAACCGGAGAATATTGCCAGGCGAATTAACGATTTTTTTGAACTCGGTTCCGTAAAGCCCCTACAAGGGCGAAAAATTCTCGTGACGGCGGGACCAACATACGAACCTATTGATCCTGTTCGATATATTGCCAACCGCTCTTCTGGAAAACAAGGCTATGCAATTGCCAATGCCCTCGCGGAGCTAGGAGCTGAAGTAACTTTAGTTTCAGGTCCAACAAGACTGGAGGCGAGTGAAAACGTAACTTTACGAGCCGTTGAATCGGCGCAAGAGATGTTATTGGCATGTGAGGAGTCGTTGCCGGTCGATGCTGCAATATTCGCCGCCGCTGTTGCAGATTGGCGCGTAAATAACGAAGCCACGCAAAAGATAAAAAAGCAGGCAGGCGCCCTCCCCGATTTAAGATTAACTGAAAACCCCGACATTCTTGCGACAATTAGCGGGAATTCACTTAATCGGCCGGATCTTGTTATTGGATTTGCTGCCGAGACTGAGAACATTGTTGAGAATGGCAAAGCAAAGCGGATCAAAAAGGGGTGCGATTGGATTGTCGCCAACGATGTGAGCGCCTCGACCGGAACATTCGGTGGTGATGAAAATCAGGTTTTCTTGCTGAAAGGCACGTCTACTGAAAGCTGGCCAAAGCAATCGAAGTACGACGTTGCGCAAACGCTGGGAGTCCATATTTCAGAATTTTTCCAGAGTAAATCCACATGAATAATGTAAATATTTCAGTTTCCCGACTTCCCCATAATCTTGACCTTCCGCTACCCAGCTATGAAACGGCGCAAAGTGCAGGTATGGATTTACGCGCGGCAGTTAGCAGTAATGTTGAAATTCCACCAGGCGGCCGAGCATTGGTCCCTACCGGGTTGAAAATTGCGCTTCCAATTGGATTTGAAGTGCAAATTCGTCCGCGATCCGGCTTGGCACTGAAAAAAGGCATTACTTTACCCAACAGCCCGGGAACCATAGATGCTGATTATCGCGGAGAATTAGGAATTATTCTTCTGAATATGGGTGAAGAGACGTTTATTATTGAGAGAGGCGATCGAATTGCTCAAATGATTGTAGCGCCCGTCATCCAGGCGAGTTGGAATGAAACGGAAAGTTTGGATGAAACAGCCCGTGGTGAAGGCGGATTTGGATCGACCGGCGTTAAGGGAGGGTCTAACTGAAGATGCTTCATTTACCGAAAAAAATGCTGTATGCGCTGGAAGCCGTGGTTGATATCGCTTTCAATGCACGCCCCGATCCGGTTCAATCAAAAGAAATCACCCAGCGTCAAGGTATTCCGCAAAGATATTTGGAGCAGGTAATGCAGCAATTGGTGCATACAGGAATATTGAAGGGCGTGCGCGGCCCTCGGGGCGGATATCGTCTGGCACGGGAAAGGCGCCGAATTACGGCCGGGGATGTAATTCGGGCGATAAGCGCGGCTGATATGGGTGAAGACACTCAAATTTTCTCGTCCGACATTGGGCAATTGGTGGTCGGGCCGCTGTGGATTGAGGCGCAGGCGTCAATGCTGGCGCAATTGGATTCTGTAACCCTTGAAGACCTGTGTCGTCGAGCCAATGTAAATTGCCAAGAAGAAACCACAGCATCACGCGCTGATTTTGATATTTAATCTTTTGTAATTGGAAGGGGAAGTAATGACAACCGAGGCCCCAAGAGGAAAAATATACGACAGTGTTATCGATACGGTTGGCGGGACACCGCTTGTTCGAACCCAGCGCATTGGGAAAAATACCAAAAGCCGTGCTGATATTTTACTTAAGCTGGAGTTTTTTAACCCTTTGGCATCAGTGAAAGATCGCATTGCTTCCGCTATGATTGAATCTATGGAAGAAGCAGGACTGATTGGTGAGAATACGGCAATAATTGAACCAACGTCCGGGAATACTGGTATTGGACTTGCCTTTGTTTGCGCTGCAAAAGGATATAATCTGACACTTGTAATGCCGGAAAGTATGTCTATTGAACGTCGTAAAATGCTGAAATTACTTGGCGCAAAACTAGAGCTTACTGAAGCCGCTAAAGGTATGAATGGCGCAATTGCACGCGCGAAAGAATTAAAAGAAAAGATCGGTGATGCTGTAATCCCGCAACAATTTGAAAATCCAGCAAATCCGGCAATCCATAAAGTCACGACAGCAGAAGAAATTTTGGTTGATACGGGCGGAAAAGTAGATGTGGTTGTCATGGGAGTGGGAACTGGCGGTACTTTGACCGGTGTTGGTTCAGTTTTAAAGAAGCATGATAGTAATATAAAAATCGTCGCCGTTGAGCCGGAAGATAGTCCGGTTCTATCCGGTGGGCAGCCCGGGCCTCATAAAATCCAAGGTATCGGTGCAGGGTTCTCGCCTAAAAATCTCGATGAGAGCCTGATTGACGAAGTTTTGACGATCGGCAATGAAACAGCGTTCGAAACCGCACGCGAGGTTGCTCGGAAGGAAGGCATCCCGGTGGGAATTTCCTCAGGCGCTGCTGTTGCCGCGGCGTTGGAAATTGCTGACAGGCCCGAAATGGCAGGAAAGACCATTGTTGTTATAATTCCTTCCTTCGCAGAAAGATACTTGACGACAGCTCTATTCGACGGAATTTGAAATTTTATGAACCTGACTGATGAACAATTGGATCGATATGCTCGGCATATTGTCCTAAGAGATGTTGGCGGACGCGGTCAAAAAAAATTGCTTGGCGCTAAAGTTCTTATTGTTGGAGCAGGGGGCTTGGGTTCGCCGATGCTTCTATATTTGGCGGCAGCCGGTATTGGTACTCTTGGGGTTATTGACGATGACGCGGTCGATCTCTCGAATCTCCAGCGTCAAATAGCACATGAAACAACTGATATTAATCAGGCAAAGGTAATAAGTGCGCAAGCTTCTATTGAACGTCTCAATCCTGATATCAACGTAATTCCCTATCAAACTAGATTAAATGCTGACAATGCTCAGGGTATTCTTGCAGATTATGATCTTATTGCCGACGGTACGGACAATTTCGAAACGCGGTTTCTTCTAAACGATATTTGCTTTTTTATGCGGAAGCCTCTTGTGTCCGGCGCTATGTTACAGTTTGACGGTCAAATTAGTACATTTAAGGCATATGAAGACGGGAATAACCCATGTTATCGCTGCGTTTTCCCTGTTCCGCCTCCCCCGGAAATCGCACAAACCTGTGGTGAGGCCGGTGTGCTCGGGGCATTAGCCGGTGTCATTGGATCTATTCAAGCCATCGAAATTATCAAAGAGATTTTGAATATTGGCGATAGTCTGTCTGGTCGGTTGCTGCTTTACGATGCGTTGTCAACGGAGTTCAGAAAAATTAAGGTTTCGCGAGATCCTGCCTGTGCTTTGTGCGGTGCCGAACCCACGATTTTACGAATACCGGGGCCTTAAGGTAAAAAATACCCGCTCGCAAGAGATAGTGCGAGGGGTATGGTAACAATAGAGATCATTGTTTGGACAGTTATGATGCCCGCCATAACTTCCGCATCCCCTCCCAACAATTTCGCCAACGCATAACCAGAACTTGCTGTTGGGACGACACCATAAATAACCAGAACCATGGCAGCAACTCCTTCAACCCCTGTTATTATGACTATTCCAGTGATTACGACCGGAAAAATGAGCATTTTGCTCAAAGTAGCAATCGCGACAAATCGCGCGCCAGTGTGAATGGCCTTTATACGCAATCCAGCACCAACACAAAGGAGAGCGAAGGGCAGGGCGGCTTTTGATAATATGCCCGTCAGATCATGCAGGACGGGTAGGGCGCCAATGCCTGATAAATTCAAACTTACGCCTAACATAATTGCCAGCAGGAGTGGGTTTCGAAATATTTCTTGTATCAATCGGCGTTTCAAGGAAATTGCACTTGAAGCCCCTTGAAACCAAACAAGAACAGTAACACAGAGAAGATTTGTCACCGGCACGAGAAGGGATATCGCGACAGTTGCAAGGAGTAACCCCTGCGCTCCGTACAAATACTCGGCTACAGCCACAGCAATAAAGGTGTTATGACGGGTCGCACCTTGAAAAACAGATCCGCCCACGGGGCCAGATAGTTTGAAAATCCGTATACATAAAAGCGAAACTAGAGCTGTTGCGGCCAGGGCGCTAAATAACGCGAATGCAAACGTATCCACGATATCTTCATTAAAGGGTGCCGTAGTCGTGCTGTGGAGAAGAAGCGATGGAAATAAGACCCAATAGGTTACTCGATCTGCGTGATGCCAAAAATCACCCCCTGGAAACCCGTTGCGCCGAAGTAGGTTGCCCAAAACCAACAGCAGGAAAATCGGTAGGATGGCGAGAGATATGGCCCACATATATTTTTTCTTTCAATTCGCCGTAGGATACAATCAACGATTGAGGCGCTTTGTTTTTGATCCAATTTAGTTGATTTGGCTAGCAGAAATTTTCAGCAATCACTAACGAAACTATCGGGTTGCTGTTGAAAATAGTTTTGCTTACTTTGGTTTCAAGCAGCAGAATTTACGGAACGAAACTGAGATTGGGCTGAAAACGGTGTTTCTAACATGGAATCCACTGGAAGGTGTGGTTGCGCTGAATCGCTTGGTAACACAGGTACCATAAATTGAAAAAACGACCGATATCGTTAAATAGCGATCGCTTTTTTATAAATCATGGCAATTAGCGCCGTTCTTATGCGATTTTTGGCGCGGACTCTAAAACTTCGGGTTCAACATAATCGGAGAATTGTTCGAAATTTTCGATAAAGCGTGAAACCAGATCTTTGGCCTTGATGTCATATGCAGCCTTGTCCGACCAGGTGTTTCTCGGATTCAGAATATCAGAAGGAACGCCCGGACAAGCAGTTGGCATTGCCAAACCAAAGAAAGGGTCTTTTTCGGTTTCAGTTTTTGCAAGTGTACCGTCAAGTGCTGCGTTGACTAAAGCACGAGTATGGCCAATTGGCATACGGTGGCCTGTACCATATTCGCCGCCGGTCCAACCCGTGTTTACCAGCCAACAATTTACACCATGTTTCGCAATTTTTTCGCCAAGCAAAGACGCATAGACTGAGGGGTGACGCGGCATAAACGGCGCGCCAAAACATGTAGAGAAAGTTGCCTGAGGCTCACTTCCCAGCCCCTTTTCTGTACCAGCAAGTTTTGCGGTATAGCCGGATAGAAAATGATACATAGCCTGTTCAGGGGTCAACCTGGATATGGGAGGCAAGACACCAAATGCATCTGCCGTCAGCATAATGACATTGGTTGGGTTCCCAGCAATACCGGTTTCTGAAGCATTGGGAATAAAATCGATTGGATAGGATGCGCGCGTGTTTTCCGTGTAGCGATTGTCGTCTAGATCCAATTCACCGGTTGCCTCATCGACAACAACATTTTCCAGAACAGTGCCAAATCGGCGAGTGGTTTCAAATATTTCCGGTTCCGCTTCCTGCGACAGTTTGATTACTTTCGCATAACACCCACCTTCAAAATTGAAAACGCCGTCATCTGACCAGCCATGTTCGTCGTCGCCGATAAGCATTTTGCTGGCGTCAGCTGAAAGGGTTGTTTTACCAGTACCGGAGAGGCCAAAAAATACCGTCGAATTTCCTTCTTCGCTGACATTGACGGAGCAATGCATCGGAAGGGTCTGTTTTTCAGGCAGGAGGTAGTTCAGGATTGAGAATACAGATTTTTTAATCTCGCCTGCATAAGAAGTGCCACCGATAATAACAAGTTTTTCCGCAAAATTGGGAAGGACAAATACCTCGGAACGTGTGCCATCAACTGCCGGGTCTGCTTCAAAGGAAGGAACCTGTAGAATTGTAAACTCCGGTTTAAAATCGGCTAGTTCTTCGGCAGTTGGTTGTATAAACATATTGCGCGCGAAAAGATTGTGCCAGGCGCATTCGGTAATAATTCGAACTGGTAAGCGATGGGTGGGATCCGCACCCGCATAACAATCTTGCACGAATACTTCGCGACCTGTCAGATATTGCCGCATTTTTACGTGTAATCCCGCAAATTTCTCGGCATCTATAGGCTTATTGACCTGACCCCACCAAATATTATTTTCGCTACTACTTTCCTTAACAATAAACTTGTCGTTTGCGGAGCGCCCGGTGTGTTGGCCTGTTAGGGCGACAAGCGGACCGCCAGCCGCAAGAGAGGCTTCTCCTCGAACGAGCGCTTCTTGATATAAAGCGGGAGTTGATAAATTCCAATAAACCTTACCAACATTGTCTAGACCATTTTTGTCCAGCCCATAACTACTCTTATGGGGTCCTAATTGCTCCACATTCATTCTCCAGCGCTATAAAAAAAGGCCCAATTTAATGGGCGTCTTTTGAGAGAATATGATGCCTGTCTTTTCGGCGCAACACCTCCGCAATGAAATAGTAAAAATAAGAACTGCCATTTTCGAAATTATTTCGTATTTCTTCAAAAATCTTTTCATACGAAATAAAAAAAAGGAAAAAATATCTAGTTTCTTGCGTTTTTAACCAAACGGATAATTTCGTTGCGGACACCATTTGCGTTCGAAACGCTATTTTCAAACAGAATTCGCTGATAATTCCACCCTGAACGTAGATCAAAACCTTCTGGATCAAGACTTACCATTTCCCAGTCTTCCGATCTATCGACCTGGGTATCGGCAAACGCGAGGCTTTGGACAGCATCATTATGATCTGAGTTCATGTGGTCAAGGATGTCGATTTCACTTTTTTCGACATCTAGAAAATGCGAAGGCATAATTATTTCAGTACCGTCAATCCAATGAATATTTCCAAATCCGCTGACCAAGCGCGCCTCTTCAATAGTAAAGCGGTACATTTTGAAATCGGCGAAACTGGCAAACTCCTCTGAGCTTGGATACCGGCGAAGGTAGCGCCGCATCAATTGATCGTCTTCTGTTGAACCGACGGTTCCTTGAAAAGTGACCCTTGCTTGCGTCAGCGGATTGACGTTTACGAACGCCTCATTGACCAAAAGAGAGACCTGTGCCGAGCCTTTAATATTTTGGCTATGTACCGCAAGGTCAGACATAAGGAGCACGGGGTTTCCCATTGGATCTGTTGCAACCATTACTAGTGAGCAATATGGTTCTCCTCCTCCAGCCGAAATAGTGCCCAGGCAGGCGGTAGTTGCTGCTCTAAGGAGGGATCGAGCAGTGAGGCCAGGTGAAGGCGGCGAATCTTTTTTTCTCATGTCAGCTTTTTGCGACAAATTGAGAAGAAAGGAAAGAAATTATCAATTTAGGGGTCGGAAAAGCGGGAATACGGCCCAGATTGACCTCGGGGACATGATCTTGCCTTATTTAGACGAAATGTAGGATGGTAATTATCGAAAGCAAACCATACAATAGGGTGAAATTATGAAAATGGGGTGTGAAATGGCGACGAAAGTGGCCTTGGTAGATGACGACCAAAACATTCTGACAACAGTGTCGATATTGCTGGAGTCCGAAGGGTTTACCGTTGATAAATATTCGGATGGTGAAGCAGCTCTCGAAGGGTTGGCGGAGAATCCGCCGGACTTGGCTGTTCTCGATATCAAGATGCCGCGTATGGACGGTATGGAGCTTTTGAACCGGCTGCGGCGGGTATCTAATCTTCCTGTTATATTTTTGACATCCAAAGACGACGAAATTGACGAATTTTTGGGATTGAAAATGGGGGCTGATGACTATGTTCGTAAGCCTTTTTCACAGAGACTTCTCGTCGAACGCATCAAAACCGTGCTACGACGCCATAATTCCAATAAAGGTGAAGGCGACACCAGCGAAGAAGAAATACTAGTTCGCGGAAACCTGCGTCTTGATAGTGTTCGACATGCCTGTTTTTGGGATGGTCGCGAAGTAACGCTCACCGTGACAGAATTTATGTTGTTGCATGCTTTGGCGTTAAGACCCGGTCACGTGAAAAGCCGTGATCAGTTGATGGATGCAGCGTACGATGACAATATTTACGTCGACGATCGTACCATTGATAGCCATATTAAGCGGCTCCGTAAAAAAATTAAAGCAACTGATTCCGAGTTTTCTGCTATCGAAACCCTGTATGGGGTTGGCTATCGGTTCAAGGAAAAATAGCCTCAGGGTAACTGCACAATCTTATGACAGCACGGCCTAAGCCTTATTTGGGAAATTCCGGTTCCAGTAAAAAAGCTGACAAGCGAGGAAAGGTCGTTAAACGCGGACCATTTTCCTCGCTAGGGCGGCGGATAATGGCGATCAACCTTTTCTCGGTCATTTTTCTGGCCGGTAGCCTGTTGTATCTAGATCAGTTTCAAAGCGGACTTATTGAAGCAAAGTTCCAATCATTGACGACAAACGGCCGAATGATTGCCGGGGCTTTGGGCGAAGCGGCTCTCCAAGAAGTTTCACTTGATGGACAAATCCAGTATTTAACACTTGATTCTCCTCCTATAAAGAGAGTTCTTCGTCGGCTGTCTATTGTCACGAATACACCGGCGTTGTTGTTTGATCGAGAAGGTAAGCTCATTGCCGATAGTCGCCGACTGATCTCTGCCGGGCGGAATATTGTTTATGATGAATTACCGCCGCCAGAAGTAAAGAGCCCAGTTCGTCTGTTTTTTGAGGAACTGTATGATACCTGGGAAAAGTTCTTTCCGACTAATTATGATTTTCCGCTTTACCCGACGACACCCCTTCCGACGAGTAAGGATTTCGACGAAGTCGGAACAGCGATAAATGGCGAAACGGATAGTATGACCCGTCAAACCCGAGACGGAGAGTTAGTCTTATCTGTTTCGGTTCCTGTCCAAGGTTTCAAGCATATTTTGGGTGGCTTGCTGTTGACCGAAAATAGTGGCGCTATTAATGAAGCCGTTCGGTCCGCTCAAGTGACGACGTTGATTGTTTTTTCTGTTACATTAGTGATAACTCTTCTTTTGTCTCTTTTTCTAGCCCGCACAATTGCGGCGCCAATCCACATACTGGCGGAAGCTGCAGATAAAGTACGTCTTGGTATTGGCCGTCGTGTGGTTGTTCCTGACTTCTCAAACAGAAAAGATGAAATCGGCGATCTTTCGGCTTCTTTTAGGGCAATGACAATGGCACTTTATGATCGCATGGATGCGATCGAATCGTTTGCGGCTGATGTGGCTCACGAACTTAAAAATCCGCTGACCTCTCTTGGTACGGCGGTACAGGCATTTGAACAAATCAAGGATGATGAAAAACGGGAAAAGCTGCGCGCCGTTATTGCAAGCGATGTGAAACGCTTGGATCGCTTGATAACAGATATTTCTGCGGCAAGCCGGCTAGACGCGGAGCTGTCCCGGACAGAGGGCGAAACCGTCGACGTGAGGGCTTTGGTCGAGGGGGTTGTTGATACTTATCAGACAACACAAATGTTCTCTGCAGTTACATTTGATGTCATTGTTCCAGAAGACGAAGCCTTTGTGAACGGATTACCGGGCCGTATAAGTCAAGTGCTTCGAAATTTGATTGACAATGCGGTCTCGTTTTCACCAGAAAAAGGCCACGTACGCGTAATTCTTAAGAATTTTGGTGACCATGTCGAAGTTAGGGTTGAAGATAAAGGCCCTGGTATACCGGAAAACAATCTTGAGGATATTTTTAAGCGTTTTTATACAGAGCGGCCCAAGTCAGAGGGCTTTGGGCGTCATTCAGGCTTAGGTCTCAGTATTTCCCGATTAATTGTTGATGCCCATGGGGGCACAATAACAGCACGTAATTCCAAAAATGAACGAGAAGAGATCTTGGGCGCCGTATTCGTCGTAGCGTTGCCAAAATAGCCCGTTGCGTCTCTCGCCCCTAAAGTCCACACTTGCCTAATGATTAAAGTTCACGGAACATCTGTAAATATTGATGGTAAGGGATTGCTGCTCCGCGGACCGCCTGGTGCTGGAAAATCTGATTTGGCGTTAAGGTTGATCGATGGCGGTGCGACTCTGATTTCTGACGATTACACAGAAATTCATGTCATTCAGGGATCTGCAGTTTTAGGTGTACCGAAGACAATACAGGGGAAAATAGAGGTGCGTGGCCTCGGGTTGATGGAAATACCATTTGTTGACAACATACCATTGCGACTTATCTTTGATCTTGTTCCCTATCGACAAATTGAGCGCATGCCAATGGCTGTGTTTTTCACGCTAGAAAACGTCAAGATTCCGGTTCGGTTTATTGATCCTTTTATGGCCTCTGCTGCGGCAAAAGTTCGGCTAGCGCTTGGGCTTGATATTTTGGAAATAGGATATGAGTGAAATGGAGGTTTCTGATGTATCAAATAGCAAAATTGTTCTGATCTCAGGAATGTCGGGAGCTGGTAAAAGCTCAACACTTCGACAATTTGAAGATATGGGTTGGGAAATTGCAGATAATGTTCCGTTATCGCTGTTGATATCTATGGTGGACCAATTCGGTGAATCCGGAGATTTAAATTTGGCATTGGGAGTCGATTTTCGAACGCGTGGCTTTTCTACGAAACATTTACTTGAGTTGATTTCTGGTCTACGTGATCGGAAGCAAAAAGTGTCGCTTTTGTTTCTGGATTGCGACGACGCCGTATTGCAAAGACGCTTTACAGAAACCAGACGTCGTCATCCACTGGCGGCAGACCGACCTGTTGCGGATGGTATCAAACAAGAAAAATTTCAATTATCGGAACTTAAAGCGGCCGCAGCTCTCAGGATTGACAGTACGAATCTCTCTTTACCAGAACTGAAGCGTATTTTGAGGGGGCATTTTGGACTACAAAAAACAACAAGGCTTTCGGTTTCTATCATGTCTTTTTCGTATAAATTCGGTCTTCCTCGCGAAGCCGATTTAGTTTTCGACGTTCGCTTTCTTAGTAATCCTTTTTACCTTCCAGAGCTTCGCAAAAAAACCGGTAAGGATCCTGAAGTTGTTGAATTCATTGAAAAAGACGTTGTTTATGCTGATTTCTTGAAACAGATATCTGATCTGTTGTCACTTTTATTGCCACGGTATGCAGAGGAAGGAAAATCCTATCTTACTGTTGCCATAGGGTGTACAGGAGGACGGCATCGATCTGTATGTATAGCAGAAAAAATTCATGGCCTAGTGGCGAAAAGCGGTTATTTTGCTAATCTGGTTCATCGGGATTTGATAAAAATGGGCGGAGAGTAATATGAGTAGCGGCATAGTATTTCAGAAGAAAGCGGTTGAAGTATGATTGGCATGGTCCTTGTGACACACGGGCGTCTGGCGGAGGAATTTGTCGCCGCAACAGAACATGTGGTTGGACCGCAATCGCAGGTTCGAGCTATATCCATTGGTCCGGATGATGATATGGAATTGAGGCGGCAGGATATCTTGACAGCCGTCAACGAAGTGGAAACGGGAGCGGGTGTCATTTTACTAACGGATATGTTTGGTGGCACACCATCAAATCTTGCGATTTCCGTTATGGAAAAAGCGAATGTCGAAGTTATCGCAGGAATAAACCTTCCAATGCTTATCAAGCTCGCTAGTTTACGTGGTGAAGATGATATGGAACATGCTGTCGCAGCGGCTCAAGAATCGGGCCGGAAGTATATTAATGTGGCCTCTCACCTTTTGGCGGACAAATCCTGATTAATCGATGAAAAGAGCTTTTGTTTACCGTGTACCCGAAAAATGAAACGTGAGATGATAATTACAAATGAACGCGGCCTGCATGCACGTGCGGCCGCGAAGTTCGTCAAATGTGTTGAAGCGTATGACGCGGAAGTAGTTGTGACGAAAGATGACAATCAAGTATCAGGGGGCTCTATCATGGGCTTGATGATGCTGGCGGCAAGTACGGGTACGATAATTGAAATAGAAGCGTCTGGTAAAGAATCCGCAGAAGCTCTGAACGCGCTCGCTACGCTGGTTGACGGCAAATTCGGTGAAAAATAGCGCCAATAAAAATTGGCCCATAAAGATATAAAGATTTCTTTATATTATGCTTGATAAACTTTCCGGAGCTTGTTATATAGGCTGCAATTGCGGCAAGCTGTGTCCTTTCCTGGCTCCCGTTGACGTATTATTTTGTTTGAAAGACTAATCACATGACAAATTTTGAAGACTATAAAGTTGCGGACATGTCGCTGGCTGACTGGGGCCGTAAGGAAATCGCGATCGCCGAAACCGAAATGCCGGGCTTGATGGCATTGCGCGCCGAATTTGGAGTCAGCAAGCCGCTCAAAGGGGCTCGTATCGCCGGCTGTTTGCATATGACGATACAAACGGCGGTCTTGATTGAGACTCTCACGGCACTTGGAGCAGAAGTTCGCTGGTCCTCTTGCAATATCTTTTCTACACAGGATCAGGCGGCTGCTGCGATTGCGGCAACAAATGTGCCGGTTTTTGCATGGAAAGGTGAGACTGAAGAAGAAGCCCTATGGTGTATCATTCAAACAATTGACGGCCCGGATGGTTGGCGGCCCAACCTTATTCTTGATGATGGCGGAGATCTAACGCAAGTGATGCATGATGATTATCCAGAATTGATGAAAGATGTGCTGGGTCTTTCCGAAGAAACCACAACCGGTGTGCATCGACTGTATGAAATGGCGAAAGCTGGAACGCTAAAGGTACCTGCTATTAATGTGAATGACTCGGTGACAAAATCGAAGTTCGACAACCTTTATGGCTGCCGGGAAAGCCTGGTAGATGGTATCAAGCGGGCGACGGATGTTATGATTGCAGGCAAGACTGCTGTTGTTTGCGGTTATGGCGATGTTGGCAAGGGATCCTCAGCGTCCTTGCGTAGTCAGGGTGCACGGGTTCTTGTGACGGAAATAGATCCGATTTGCGCTTTGCAAGCTGCGATGGAAGGATATGAAGTTGTCACAATGGAAGATGCTGTAGCCAATGCGGACATTTTCGTGACGACGACAGGCAACGTCGATGTGATTACGTTGGACCATATGCGGGAAATGAAAGATAGGGCAATTGTTTGCAATATTGGTCATTTCGATTCTGAAATTCAAATTGGCGCTCTACGCAATTACACATGGCATAATGTGAAGCCACAGGTTGATGAAATTGAGTTTCCTGATGGAAAGCGCTTGATTGTGTTGGCGGAAGGCCGCCTTGTGAATCTTGGCTGTGCAACAGGTCATCCAAGTTTTGTGATGAGTGCGTCTTTCACGAACCAAGTCCTTGCACAAATCGAGCTCTGGGAACGTCACGATACCTATAAAAATGAAGTCTATGTGTTGCCTAAACATTTGGACGAAAAAGTAGCAACCTTACATCTAGAAAAACTAGGCGTGAAGTTGACGAAACTTACGGATGAGCAGGCTGAATATATCAGCGTACCGCAAATAGGACCCTTCAAACCAGACCATTATCGCTACTAAACTTTACACTAGTTGAATAGAAAAGGCCGGTGGGACTATCCCTCCGGCCTTTTTTTACATATTCTTTATCAAAAGATGGATTGTGAGGCGGGTGACACCACGAGGATCGCCACCATAAAGGTAGAGTTTTTGAGGGGATAGCCAATAACTGGCGGAAATGACAGATCAATTTTCCACAACAGAACTGACGATTGTCTGGCTGGCAGCGCTTAGCCTTGCTGGACTCGTGATGGCATTGATTGTCATGCGGAAGAAAGCGCTTGCGCTCTTGAATCAGACGGATACATATGCTGATCGCATTGAGGATATTGAAGCAACACTTGAAAAAAATGAAGAAGAGCAAACCAAGCTCAACGACGAAATGTTGGGAGTTAAGTCTTCCCTAGCAAGTGTGAAGTCGGAACGAGATGATTTTCTCGATTTGATAAATGCGATTCCATTTCCTATTTGGCGCCGAGACCAAGAATCCAGAATCATCTGGCGAAACAAAAAATATGACGAGATAGTCGGCGTCGATCCGACAGCATTAAACGTGCCGGAATTGGCGTCTAATCGTGAACCTGACCAAGCCCGGAAGCTGGCAACGAAAGCGCGGGTTACTGGGGTTGCACAAAACGAAACCAGAAGATATGTAGTTGGCGGAGATCGGTTGAGTTTCAATGTAACGGAAACGCCGCTGGAGTTTGATAATCAATTAGTTGGCGTTGCTCAAGATATCTCTAAAGAAATCGAATTAAGAGCAGAATTGACGCGGCATATTGCGGGTCATGCTGATGTGCTTGAGAATATAGCCACAGCAATTGCTATTTACGGTCCTGATCAACGGCTGGAATTTTTCAATCAGACATATGCGAAGTTGTGGC
Source organism: Sneathiella sp. (assembly GCF_036960985.1). Classification (NCBI taxonomy): domain Bacteria; kingdom Pseudomonadati; phylum Pseudomonadota; class Alphaproteobacteria; order Sneathiellales; family Sneathiellaceae; genus Sneathiella; species Sneathiella sp. The sequence continues at coordinate 21,886 of NZ_JBALWD010000045.1, forward strand.
GTATGAGCGATGAGTTTTTATTTGAAAAACCGACGATTAGCGAAATCTTGGACAAGCAGCGAGAACTGCGGCGACTGCCAGAACAAGCGGATTTTTCGTCGTACAAAGCGAAGCGTAAATCTCTATTCACCAATGTGATTTCGATGCAGGAAGAATTGGTTCAGCTGCCGGATGAAACGATCCTCAGAATGGTTATTACGCCTCACCCTTTCGGCGGCCTTTTATTCTTGATGGAAGATGTCACAGATAAGGTTGTCTTGGAACGCGCCCGGAATACTCAAATTGCGGTCCAACGGGCAACGTTGGATAACTTGTATGAAGGTGTTGCGGTATTTGGTTCAGATGCGCGGTTGAAGCTGTATAACGCTGCATATGCTGAAATTTGGGGTGTCGAGGAAAGCTTTTTGCAAGAAGACCTCCATATAGCCCAGATTATAGATCACCATCTTCAAAAAAACGGAGCTGAGTGGACAGATGACCTGCGTGAAAAATATATAGCAAATGTTACGTTACGAGATAACGCAAGCGGTCGGCTTGAGCAACCAGATGGCTCCATTATAGATTTTAACCGTGTTCCCTTACCGGATGGGAATGTTTTGTTCACATATATTGACGTTACTCATGAGCTTCGTGCGCAACGGGCATTGACGGAGAAGAATGAAGCCCTTGAAGCCGCGGACAAAATGAAAACAGAGTTTGTTGCGAGCGTTAGCCACGAACTGCGCACGCCATTGAACACAATCATTGGGTTTGCGGAGATACTTGTAAAAGAATTCTTCGGCCCCTTGAATGAAAAACAAGCGGAATACGGTCAGGGAATTGTAAATAGCTCAAATCACTTGTTGTTGTTGATAAACGATATTTTGGATATGGCGAATATTCAAGCAGGCCAAATAGAGCTGGAGAAACAGCCAGTAGATTTGAGTGCAATTTTGGCAAATGTTGTCACTATGGTCCATGAGCGCGCAAAGAAACAGGATCTGGCTGTCGAGACAATTATTGGTGAAGATCTCGGTATGGTCGATGTGGATGAAAGGCGGATTAAGCAGGTTGTCTTTAATCTCTTCAGCAATGCAATTAAATTCACCCCCAAAAATGGGGAAATAAAATTGATCGCAGAAAAAACGGACGAAGAATACATCTTAACAGTGAGCGACACGGGCAAGGGTATCGCGAAAGAGTTGCAAGAACAGATTTTTGATCGTTTTTCTAAGGGCGATACTACGCGACAAAACGCGGGCGCTGGATTAGGACTCGCTTTAGTGAAAAGTTTCGTGGAATTGCATGGTGGCCATGTTGCGTTGCAATCCGAGGAAAATGTTGGCACGTCTGTTTCCTGTTATCTTCCTGTTTCCATTTCCGCAACTTCTAAGCATAAACAGGTTTCCTGATACGCAATGCTTGAGCAACCCGTAATTTTAGAAAAGCAATTGAAGTCTCAATCGGAGACAGTCGCTTTTGCACATCAATTTTCGTCGGCCTTGACGAAAGGCGATGTGGTGACACTTTCCGGTACGTTAGGCGCAGGTAAAACTGCATTTATCCGTGCCGTTCTGCAATCCCTCATCGATCCTGAACTAGAAGTCCCGAGTCCTACCTTCAATTTACTTTTGACATATGATGTTCCGGGCCAGAACACGACAATTTATCACTATGACTTCTATCGGATTGAAACCCCTGAAGAAGTTTTAGAATTGGATATTGACGAAGCGTTTGATGATGGGATTACTCTTATCGAGTGGGCCGACCGGATGGGTCCCTACTTGCCAGAGGAAAATTTGGATATTGTTATTACGCCAGATGCGAAGCGGGGTTCGGAATATCGAACTCTAATGCTGCGCGGAAATATGACTTGGCAGAACCGCTTGTCTTTCTTAGGGGCATCATCCGGTGCGTGATACTCTGCTTGAGCAGTTTCTGCAAAATAACAATATATCGCATTTTCAAAGGGTAAAATTAGCCGGTGATGCGTCATCTCGGCGGTATGAGCGACTTACGGACCGATCCAAGACATTTATCCTAATGGATGCGCCTCCACCGGAAACAGTTACGAAATTTGTCGAAATTGCAAAAATATTGAAAACCCATGGATTCAGCGCGCCGGAAGTCTTTGCAAGTGATTCAGAAAAAGGCTTTTTGTTACTTGAGGACTTAGGGGACGATTTGATTGCCCGGTTGATAGAAAAGGGCGAGGACGAAGAAGGTCTCTATAAACTTGCCGTCGATTTTTTACTGGCGCTGACACGTATGCCATCTCCTGCGGAATTGCCTAAATTCTCTGACGACTATGTCCTAGAACAAAATCAGATGTTTCTTGATTGGTATGTGCCGAATAATTTCGGATATGCAATTACGGAAAGCGGCAGGACGGAATATAGGGAGATTTGGTTACCACTTCTGAAGACAATTCAAACGGGTTCGGAGGTTGTCATTTTGCGGGATTTTCATGCTGAAAACTTACTCTTATTGAAGGAGAGAACTGGCCTTGAAGCGCTCGGGTTGCTCGATTTTCAAGATGCACTTGTTGGCCCCGCGACGTATGATCTTGTTTCCTTATTGCAAGATGCCCGGCGCGAAGTGACACCAGCGTTAGCCTCTAAAATGATTACGTATTATTTAGACGAAACAGGTGTTGATGAACCAAGTTTTCGGGCATCTTTTGCCATTTTGGGAGCGCACCGGGCCCTCAGAATCCTAGGGATTTTTACACGTCTTGCCAAGAAAGATGGAAAGCAAAGCTATTTGAAATTGATGCCGAGAATGGTGCTTCACTTACAGACTAATCTCGAGCATCCTGAATTACACGATCTTAAATTGTTTCTTGATCAGCTGAACCGGAAGAACAAGGACGCATGACCAGCAATCACAACTCGAATACCCATGCCATGATTTTGGCGGCTGGAAAAGGCACCAGACTTCGACCCCGTACAGACAAAACACCAAAACCACTGGTAAAAGTCGCCGGCAAAGCACTGATTGACTACAGTTTTGACTTATTGCGCAAAGCCGGTATTCAAGAAGTTGTTGTCAATAAGCATCACTTAGGTGATCAAATTGAAGACCATGTTCATGCGAAACAAGGCTTCAACATCCGTGTATCGGATGAGGCGGCTAAACTTCTGGAAACAGGGGGCGGTGTCCATAAAGCATTGCCAATACTAGGGGCTCTGCCATTTTTCGTTTTAAATTCTGACGTGATTGTCCTTGATCATGGATCAAACTCTCTTCGTAAAATGCAAGATATTTGGGACTCTGAAAAGATGGACGCCTTGTTGCTTTTGCATCCAATGGAGACAGCTGTCGGATATGAGGGGCAAGGGGATTTCTTTATGGAAGACACAGGTCAAATCACGCGTCGCGTTCCAGGACAATCGGCGCCATACATGTTTACCGGAGTCCAATTGCTTACCCCTGCGCTTTTTGACGGTGTTAAAGGGGGTATTTTCTCGCTTAATGTACTCTATGACAAAGCCGCTGCCGCGGGCCGTTTATTTGGCTTGCACCATGATGGAAAATGGTTGCATGTTGGTACCGAAGAGGCCTTGGTGGTCGCAACGGAGAAAATTAACGGAACGTGACAATGGGTCGCCCTCGCATCCCCAAAGTTTTGAATATTCCGCCTGAATTTTCCTTTGTAGATGTTCTCGCAAAGGAGTTATTGAGGCGCCATGGCGCCAATCCAGGAGAATTGAGTACTGTCACCATTTTGACGACGACGCGGCGAGCTGCTCGGGCCCTCCAAACGTCATTTTTACGGGAAACGGATGGGCAGCCTCTTATGCTGCCTGTTATGCGCCCCATTGGTGATGTTGACGAAGACGAATTGCTTTTGGAAGCAGATTTTGGTGTCGACGGTACTGGCGAAAAAATCCTCGGATTACCGCCTGCTATCGAACCCCTTAGACGACATTTGCTGCTCAGCAGGCTTATTGAAGCGAGAGCGGATGGAGATACGACAAGCGGCCAATCCGTTGGTTTGGCGCGTGAGCTGGCACGGCTGCTGGATCAAATTCAGACGGAGGGGCTTGACCTCAGGAATCTAGTAGACCTTGTACCCGAAGAATATGCGGCACATTGGCAGATCAC
>NZ_JBALWD010000046.1:0-24702 GCF_036960985.1 Sneathiella sp.
ATTGCCAAGGCAGATCCATTGAAAATTGACCTTGTCGTGGATGCGGTTTTTGGGGCCGGGTTTTCCAGGGCGCTAGCCCCGGATATTGTGTCTTTGTTTTCAACTATTCGGACCGCAAAAATTCCAGTTGTTGCAGTTGATGTACCAAGCGGCGTGAATGGCAATACGGGAACGGTGGATGCTGGTGCACTGCTCGCAGCGATGACTGTAACTTTTTACCGTGCAAAACCCGGTCACTTCTTGTATCCGGCACGCGCATATTGCGGACAGCTTGAAGTGATCGATATCGGGATCAGGGAGGATTATCTGGAAGTAATATCTCCAGATACTTTCAGCAACTCACCGGAAATCTGGAAAAATAACTTACAGATTATTCAACCCTCAGATCATAAATACAGCCGAGGGCACGCGGTGGTTGTTGGCGGCGGGATTTCATCAACCGGAGCGGCACGAATTGCATCGCGGTGTAGTTTGCGGGCAGGGGCAGGGGCAACGACACTGATTTGCCCACCGTCGGCTTTGACGACTTATGCGGCGGCGCTGGAAGCGGTAATGGTGCGTGCTTGTTATGACGCTAAAAGCTTCGCTGATTGGATTGAGGATAAACGTATTGGCACAATATTGATTGGGCCTGGCTGCGGACTTTCCGATCGTACGGAAGAGTTGGTACGCGCTTCGTTAAAGAGCAATGCAAATGTAATTTTGGATGCGGATGCTTTGACAATCTTTAAGGACAAACCTGAAACGCTTTTTGATTTGATAAGAAGCAAAGACAACGGAAAATGTATTCTGACCCCTCATGAAGCTGAATTCGCCCGACTTTTTTCCTTTGAAGGATCCAAACTGGAAAGAGCGCGTCAGGCCGCAGATCAATCAAATGCGGTAATCTTGTTAAAGGGTGCTGATACCATCATTGCCTCACCGCAGGGCCAGGCGATCATTAATTATAACGCGCCAGCCTTTCTTGCGACGGCGGGATCCGGTGATGCACTTGCCGGAATCATAGCCGGGTTAGTGTCTGCTAATATGTCAACTTTCAACGCAGCGGCAGCAGCAGCGTGGATACATGGTGAAGCCGGAATGCGTTTCGGCCCCGGACTCATCGCTGAAGATATTGAACAAGAAATTCCGGCTGTTTTATCAGACCTCTATGAATTGCTGCAAATTGCCTAAAATGTGACTTACTTTTCAACAGTTTTTTTACGAATTGGCGTTAAAACGGGAACAACTAGGAATATAGAATTTATTACTCAGGTGAAAAATGTTCTTTAAAAAAGAAAGTCTACGGGACACAGTTGTATCAGGCGATGTATTTTACCGCCATTTGATGCTGAGCTTGCAAGAGCAAGCAAAAGTCCTGCGTGTTGAAGACGATGATCAGGGAATTCCCCATGTTCATTATGAGAAGACGGTTCTTCGGACCGGGTATCAAGAGCATGCTGGGCCGCACGTCCTCGCACTCGCTATATTCGCTCGCGACTTCAATCTCGCCCATTAATAAAACGGCCACTCAATCTCGTTTGAACTCAGATCCTTTTGGGTTTCGGACACTATGGGCTAGTGAGTCTTAGGCCAAATTCGACAGTCTTTGTAACTGAATTCGCCGTACTATTTCCACCATCTCCACTTTTCTTCATTTTTATTGGTAATTCCCCTATGCATATCGAGAAGTCATATGCTATAGACAGCCGCTCCATGTCGACTAGACCGCCTTTTTTTACGGTTGGCAACGGAGATTGCGGGTGTGGCGGAATTGGTAGACGCGCTGGTTTTAGGTACCAGTTTCTTATGAAGTGGGGGTTCGATTCCCTCCACCCGCACCAATTTTAAATGATGGCTTGATGGCCATGGCATTTCGGCGAATGGTATCCGTCGGGATGTACTTACTGAATTACTACAATTGACGGGCAATCGTTCATGCAAATTACTCAAACAAACTCTGACGGATTGAAGCGCGATTTTACAGTTATCGTTGACGCGGCTGAAATCGAAACAAGAGTGACAGACAGACTGACAACAGTTGGTGCCGATATCAAGCTTCCAGGATTTCGCCCCGGTAAAGTACCAATGGGCATTCTGCGCCAGCGATTTGGCAAATCTGTTATGGGTGAGGTTCTTGAGCAGACGGTTAATGAGACAAGCCAGAAGGCGCTTGATGACAACGATTTGCGGCCAGCTCAACAGCCAAAAATCGAAATCACTAAATTCGATGAAGGCGAGAATCTGGAATTTACGATCGAAGTCGAGATTATGCCAGACATCGAACCAATGGATTTTACGAAATTAAAGCTGGAAAAGCTGATCGCCGATGTCGAAGAAGACAAGGTTGCTGAAGCCTTGGAGCAGATTGCAGGCCAGCAAAAATCCTTCGAGAAGATTAGTGGTAGTCGTAAATCAAAATCCGGCGATACTTTATTAATTGATTTTCTTGGCAAGGTAGATGACGTGCCGTTTGATGGCGGTGCTGCAGAGGGCCATCAGTTGGAACTGGGTTCCAACACATTTATCCCCGGTTTTGAAGAGCAGCTGATTGGAACCAAACCCGGTGATGAAATGGCGGTCAAAGTCACTTTCCCGGAAAATTACGGCTCAACGGAACTTGCGGGAAAAGATGCGGTCTTTGATGTCAAGGTTCATGAAATCCAAGAAGCAGCGCCCGTCAAGATCGACGATGATTTTGCCGCTAAGCTCGGACTGGAAAACCTCGACGCCTTGAAAGAAGCTGTCCGTGGTCGGATAACAGACGAGTATACACAGATGTCTCGTCAATCAATGAAGCGCAGTATGCTGGATGCCCTGGCTGAAGAGCATCATTTTGAAGTTCCTCCTGGAATGAAGGAAGGCGAATTCAACAGTATTTGGGAACAGTTCGTCAAAGAATTGGAACAGACAGACCAGAAGTTGGAAGATCAAGATCAGTCTGAAGAAGAACTTCGCGCGGAATATGGCGATATAGCAGACCGCCGGGTCCGTTTGGGCCTCTTGCTGGCGGAAGTCGGTCGGATCAATAATATTGAAGTTTCTCAGGACGAAGTAAATCAGGCGATGCTGACGCAAGCCCGGGCTTATCCAGGGCAGGAGCAGCAAATCTTCAAGATGTTCCAGGAACGACCTGAAATGCAGGCTCAGCTGCGAGCACCAATCTTTGAAGATAAAGTTGTCGATTTTATTGCTGAACTTGCAACGGTTACGGAAAAAACTGTCAGTGTAGATGATCTAATGAAAGATCCAGACGACAACGTGACAGAAAAACCGAAGAAAAAAGCGGCGGCAAAAAAGGCTCCTGCTAAAAAAACGGCAGAAAAGAAAGCCGCTCCTAAAAAGCCTGCAGCGAAAAAACCTGCGGCGAAGAAGTCCGCGCCCAAGAAAAAAGACTAAATCCTGATTTGCGGGTTTGAAGTTGCAGTATAGGATCATATATGCTGACAGACACCAAACGCTTTTGTATGAGGAAAACTAAGAATGGTTGATGTAATCGACACCTATATGAACAATCTGGTACCGATGGTTGTGGAACAGACTGCGCGCGGGGAACGGTCCTACGATATTTTCTCCCGTCTTCTGAAAGAACGCATTATCTTTGTGACTGGACAAGTTCAGGACGGCATGGCCGGATTGATTACAGCGCAGCTATTGTTCCTGGAAGCTGAAAATCCAAATAAACCAATTTCCATGTACATCAATTCACCAGGCGGTGTCGTGACGTCCGGATTGGCAATCTACGATACAATGCAATATGTAAAGCCTGATATTGCAACAGTCTGTGTTGGGCAGGCCGCGTCCATGGGCTCTTTCCTGCTGGCCGCCGGTTCGGCTGGTCATCGGTATGCCTTGCCTAATGCGCGGGTAATGGTTCATCAGCCTTCTGGCGGCGCACAGGGGCAGGCCACAGATATCCAAATTCAGGCAGCGGAAATTATAAAGGTCCGGTCCCGTCTAAACGATATATATGCGCGACACACCGGTAAGAGCTTGAAGGTCATCGAAGCCTCAATGGAACGCGACAACTTCATGACGGCGGACGAGGCAAAAGATTTTGGTCTTGTTGATCATGTCGTTGATAAGCGCCCGTCAGATTTGGATCCAGACGATAAGTAAGCGTCAGTTGAGCAGTATTTCATGGGTTTTTTGTAAAGAGTGTTCGTAACCGGCGCGGAAAATGCGTCATGTTAACGAAAAGTTGAGTCCATATTGCTATTTTACATTCTCAAGGCAAATAATATCGACTTGCGCGAATTATGGGCAATTTGGATAACATTCTTGTTGTCGGCCGTTGTCTCGATCGCTAAGATGCAAAGTCGAACGGAATATTGGAGTATTTATGACCAAATTGAGTGGCGGAGATTCGAAAAATACCCTGTATTGCTCCTTCTGCGGCAAGAGCCAGCACGAAGTTAGGAAGCTGATTGCGGGTCCAACTGTATTCATCTGTGATGAGTGCGTTGAACTCTGCATGGATATTATTCGAGAAGAGCATAAAAGTACTCTAGTTAAAACAAATGACGGTGTACCAACACCGATGGAAATTTGTGGCGTTCTGGATGATTATGTTATTGGACAGTATCATGCGAAACGGGTTTTATCCGTCGCTGTTCATAATCACTATAAAAGACTGCACCACAGTACTAAATCCGACGATGTGGAATTGGCAAAATCAAATATACTGCTGGTCGGCCCAACCGGTTGCGGAAAGACACTTTTGGCGCAAACATTGGCGCGTATTCTTGACGTCCCCTTTACAATGGCAGATGCGACTACTCTGACTGAGGCGGGTTACGTCGGTGAAGATGTCGAAAATATCATTCTGAAACTGTTGCAATCTGCTGATTACAATGTTGAACGCGCACAGCGCGGTATTGTTTATATTGATGAAGTCGATAAGATCAGCCGGAAATCTGACAACCCTTCTATAACGCGAGATGTCTCTGGCGAAGGTGTGCAGCAAGCACTGTTGAAAATAATGGAAGGAACGGTTGCGTCTGTTCCGCCTCAAGGTGGACGGAAGCACCCTCAACAGGAGTTCTTGCAAGTCGATACAACAAATATTCTCTTTATCTGTGGTGGTGCGTTTGCCGGTCTTGATAAAATCATAGCCTCACGCGGCAAAGATACGTCAATTGGATTTGGCGCTGATGTGCGGGCGGAGGAGGATCGCAAGATCGGAGAGTTGCTGAAAGACGTAGAGCCTGAAGATTTGCTGAAGTTCGGTCTTATCCCGGAATTTGTTGGACGACTTCCAGTTGTCGCGACATTGGAAGATCTAGACGAAGATGCGCTCATTGAAATCCTTACATCTCCGAAAAATGCATTGGTTAAACAGTATCAACGGTTATTTGATATGGAAGAAATTGGCCTGACATTCACGGAGGATGCTTTATCTGCCATTGCTAAAAAAGCAATTCTGCGTAAAACAGGTGCTCGGGGCCTGCGATCTATAATGGAAGGCATACTTTTGGACTCCATGTATGATCTACCAGCTCTTGAGGGCGTAGAAGAGATAGTAATAAATGGTGAGGTGGTTGACGGCGGTAGTCAGCCTCTCCATATCTACTCTGATCGTCAAGACGCGACAAGCAGCGCTTAATTCTAATATGAAAGGGTGGCCATCGACCACCCGCAAATATTTTACTATGTCAGGATCTGCACTCTTCCCGCTTAAGTTAGGCGTGAGTAGTTAGGTGGTCCAAAAAGGCTTATACATGATTGACACACCTCGTACCCAAGTTTTTCCAGTTCTTCCCCTTCGGGATATTGTGGTTTTTCCACATATGATCGTTCCGTTGTTTGTCGGCAGAGACAAATCCGTACGGGCACTGGAAGATGTCATGAAGGATGACAAACAAATTCTTTTGGTCGCGCAAAAGGATGCCGGGCAGGATGATCCAGGTGAAGATGATATTCATCGTGTGGGTACAATTGCCTCAGTTCTGCAGCTTTTAAAACTCCCAGATGGCACTGTTAAGGTTCTTGTTGAAGGTAGCGAGCGGGCGAAAATCGAAGAGTTCGTTGATAATCCCGATTTTTTTCAAGCTCATGCAGAGGTCATTGAAGAAGCGGAAACAGAAACTCCGGAATTGGAAGCACTGGCGAGATCCGTAATCGCCCAGTTTGAGCAGTATGTGAAATTAAACCGGAAAGTACCGCCTGAAGTTCTTGTTTCGCTGAATCAAATTGATGAACCTTCCAAACTCGCCGATACAATGGCGTCGCATATGGCGCTTAAAATTTCTGAGAAACAAGAGTTGCTCGAAATTGAAACGGCAACGGATCGGTTGGAGCGTGTTTACGCGCTTATGGAAGACGAAATCGGCGTTCTACAAGTTGAAAAGAAAATCCGGAGCCGGGTTAAGCGGCAAATGGAAAAAACTCAACGTGAGTACTATTTGAATGAGCAGATGAAAGCCATTCAAAAAGAACTCGGTGAGGGAGAAGATGGCAAGGATGAACTAGGCGAGCTTGAAGAAAAGATTGCTGAAACAAAATTGTCGAAAGAGGCGCTTGAAAAATGCAATCAGGAGATGAAAAAACTCCGGAACATGAGCCCCATGTCTGCAGAAGCAACCGTCGTCCGGAATTACCTTGAATGGATTTTGAGCCTGCCTTGGAATAAGCGGACACGGATCAAAAAAGACCTCGTTCTCGCTGAGAAAATTTTGAATGACGATCATTATGGTCTTGAAAAGGTAAAAGAACGGATTCTCGAGTATCTTGCCGTCCAGCAGCGAATGAAGAAAATTCGCGGTTCCATATTGTGTCTTGTCGGCCCTCCTGGCGTTGGTAAAACCTCCCTCGGCCAGTCCGTTGCGCGGGCAACAGGTAGGAATTTTGTGCGTGTTGCGCTTGGTGGCGTACGTGATGAAGCTGAAATTAGAGGGCATCGCCGGACTTATATTGGATCGATGCCCGGTAAAGTCGTTCAGTCGATGAAAAAGGCAAAGTCTATTAATCCGTTATTCCTGTTCGACGAAATAGACAAGCTCGGAAATGATTTCCGCGGCGACCCTTCTTCCGCGTTGCTGGAAGTCCTTGATCCCGAGCAGAACACGACCTTCGCAGACCATTATCTGGAAGTTGAATATGACCTTTCAGAAGTAATGTTTATTTGCACGGCGAACTCATTAAACATGCCGGGTCCGCTGCGGGATCGTATGGAAATCATTCATCTGTCAGGTTACACAGAAGATGAAAAAGTTGAGATTGCGAAACGGCATTTGGTTGCCAAGCAAATGAAAGCTCATGGATTAAAGAAAGAGGAATGGTCAGTAACAGATGAGGCCATTCGTGACTTGATCCGTTATTATTGCCGTGAAGCTGGTGTCCGTAGTCTTGAGCGTGAAATTGCAAAATTAGCGCGTAAATCTGTAAAGGAAATTATTACAGATGGCGTTAAATCCATTTCGATTTCATCTGATAACTTGGAAGATTACTCTGGCGTAAGGCGTCATCGCTTCGGAGAAGTTGAAGAAGAAGATCAAATTGGTTTGACAACGGGATTAGCCTGGACTGAAGTTGGTGGTGAATTGCTAACGATTGAAGCTGTAAAACTTTATGGCAAAGGCCGGATGAAAATTACCGGTAAACTTGGCGACGTTATGCAAGAATCAGTGCAAGCGGCCCGTAGCTATGTTCATTCCCGCTGTTTGGAAATGGGAGTAAAACCCTCCGAATTTGATAAGCATGATATTCATATACATGTTCCCGAAGGTGCCACGCCAAAAGACGGGCCGTCGGCCGGCGTTGCTATGGTTACATCCATCATTTCGGTTTTGACGGATATTCCTGTGCGAAAAGATGTCGCAATGACAGGTGAAGTTACTTTGCGCGGCCGGGTTCTTCCGATTGGTGGCCTAAAGGAAAAGCTATTGGCCGCATTGCGAGGTGGAATCACCACTGTCCTTATTCCGAAAGAAAATGAAAAGGATCTGGCTGAGATTCCGGATAATGTGACATCAGGCATGGAAATTATTCCAGTTTCCGAGGTTACAGAGGTGTTGAAAATCGCCTTAACCAAGCCACTCATTGCCTTGAACTGGACGGAAGAAGAGCTTGCAAAAGAACTTTCTGGGGCCTCATCTTCACAAAAAGTAGAAGATGGCGTGACAACTCACTAAAATTTAGGGAAAACTAGCTCAAACCCGCAGAAAAGTTGGGGATATCTTCATTTTTCCCTTTGACCGGAAGCCGCTGACAATCTAGACTTCGAAGGTCTTAAACGAAACTTCTGAAAAGATATGTGCAAGTCTAAATTAAAGGGGGCTTATAGTGAATAAGAACGATCTCGTTGCCGCAGTAGCTGACATTTCAGGTCTGGGGAAATCCGAAGCAGGTAAAAGTGTCGATGCAGTTCTCGAAGCTGTATCAAATGCATTGAGCGGTGGCGATGAAGTTCGTCTTGTAGGTTTTGGAACGTTCAGCGTTGCTGATCGTAAGGCTTCAGAAGGCCGTAATCCACGTACTGGCGAAACTATCCAAATCAAGGCTTCCAAACAGCCAAAATTCAAGGCTGGTAAAGCATTGAAAGACTCCGTGAACAAATAATCTCGGACGTTTTTATAATTTTTCGAAGCCAGGTTCAAAAAAATGAATCTGGCTTCGTTTTTATCTTCCCTTTGCCGGTGGACATTGATATACACGGGCTCCACTGAAATACGGGTGATTAGCTCAGCTGGTTAGAGCATCTCGTTTACACCGAGAGGGTCGGGAGTTCGAATCTCTCATCACCCACCATTTTCAGATCCAAATTCCCGGTTACGGGATTTTTTTTCGCCTAACCGCTTGGCTGCCTCCCCTGAATATTTAAGCTCTAAATATAGAAATACCACCATCTGCCAGATGTGCTGTACCAGTTACGAAGCTAGAAGCATCCGATGCTAAGTATAAGGCTGAATGGGCAATTTCTTCGGGCTTTGCCTGACGCCTGAGCGAGTGAAGACCGTCGAAATAAGCTTTTATTTCCGGTGTCGTCATGACTGCGTCTCCCATTGGTGTCTCCGTACCGCCTGGCAGGAGAGCGTTAACCCGTAATCCCTCTGCTCCGTATTCAGCGGCTAAAGTTTGAGTTAGCCCTATGAGGCCGGCTTTACTGGCAGCATATGCTGCCATCCCAGTGATTCCAGTGCTATAGCCTACGAAGCTGGAGGTGAATATCAGTGTGGAGTTGGTTTGTTTCAGTAGCGCGGGAATTTGATGCTTTGCCCCTAAAAAAGCGGCCGTTAGATTCGTTTCAATAACTGTTTCCCAACTGGCTCGGGGTAATTCGGTGATAGGGTCTAGGTCACCTAAAATTCCAGCGTTGTTGAAGGCCCCATCTAATTTTCCAAACTTATTTATAGCGATATTGACTAGGTTTTTGCCATATTCTTCATCTCTGACATCACCCGATAAAGAGATAGCCTGTCCGCCGGTGCAGTTGATGCTTTCACAAATCGCATCCAGCTCAGTTTTGCGTCTGGCACCGAGTATCAAAGTAGCACCTTGTCGAGCGAAAAGGCGGGCAGAGGCTAAGCCAATCCCCGACGTTGCTCCTGTAATCAGGATGGTTTTATCTTTAAGTTGCATGTTCAAATTCCTTTATATTTATGATCAGGGCCAGATGTTGGCCGAAATGAACAAAGCAGACTAAAGCGCTATTTTCCTTCCGTTTTCTGTTATCGTATTTCAAAAACAGGCCAGCTTCTGGTACATTTTGATTCTCGATTATTCGAAATCTGGGTGTAAATCAAAGCAATTGGACATGATGAGGACAGCAAAAGAACAGTACCGTCTAAGCTGTCACGTTTGTACTGACACTTACTTCAGAAATTGAATTTTTGATCTTGTCGGAAATTGACTAGTCCAAGCGGTGCTTATTGCCTGTTTTTTTCGTAAAAATCGAACGTACACATAAAAGATTCTTGAGAACAGGATTCCATGTAAAAATTTGAATATGACCGTAAGTTTCCAGCCTAATAAATTTAATTGCCGAAAACTGTTTATGTTGCTTGACAGGGCAGGGTGCGTCCAATAAAACACGGCCTCACAGCGGGGGTGTAGCTCAGTTGGTTAGAGCGCCGGCCTGTCACGCCGGAGGCCGCGGGTTCGAGTCCCGTCACTCCCGCCATTTTCCTGCTTAAATACCTGCTGCAAAGCTTCAGGCCGCTAGAGATAGCGCCATGAGAACCGTTATTGAAATTATGGCGGAATTTTGTTGCTAAATAGGTTTTCTTCCTTATAAACCGACACTATAATGCGTTCTATACAAAGTAGGAGGGAATGCTAAATTTCAACTATTCGTTATTTTTTTGAAATTCGGCAAGCGTCGGTATTATGGAAGCCTTACTCGTAGAATATTTACCCATCCTGATTTTCTTGGGATTGGCGGTCGGCCTGTCGGCGGTGATTGTTATCGCCTCGATTATCGTCGCGGCACAGCATCCAGATGCTGAAAAGCTATCACCGTATGAATGCGGTTTTGAACCTTTTGACGATGCACGTAACCAGTTCGACGTCCGATTTTATCTGGTCGCAATTCTTTTTATCATTTTCGATCTTGAAGTGGCCTTCCTCTTTCCTTGGTCTATTTCACTTGGGGAAGTTGGACTGTACGGGTTTTGGTCGATGATGGTGTTCCTAGGTATACTGACCATCGGCTTTGTCTATGAATGGAAAAAGGGAGCCCTGGAATGGGAGTAAGTCCGGAGCAGCCCGTCGAGGTAATTGCCGCTGACGGAAATCAAGATGACTTTTTCCGGGGTCTTGGTGAAGAACTGGACGACAAAGGGTTCGTCGTTACGAATGTCGATAAGCTGGTCAATTGGGCGCGTACGGGTTCGTTGTGGCCCATGACCTTCGGCTTGGCTTGTTGCGCCGTTGAGATGATGCATGCATGGCAGCCCCGTTATGATATGGAGCGCTTAGGTGTTGTCCCTCGGGGATCACCCCGTCAATCCGATGTTATGATTGTTGCGGGAACGCTCACCAATAAAATGGCCCCTGCTTTACGTAAGGTTTATGACCAGATGGCGGAGCCTCGCTATGTGATCTCCATGGGCTCTTGCGCTAACGGTGGCGGCTATTATCACTATTCCTATTCAGTTGTCCGTGGATGCGATCGAATCGTCCCTGTGGACATCTATGTTCCTGGATGTCCACCAACAGCTGAGGCGCTCATTTATGGCGTTTTTCAGTTGCAGAAAAAAATCCGCCGCACCGGCACGTTTTTGCGCTAGGGAGAGGGTAGTCAGTAAAATGGATGAAGCGCTTAAAGAGCTGGGCGAGCATATCACTGCAGAACTCTCAACGGTTGTTCTGTCGACTAATGTTGCGTTGAATGAGCTTACGGTTGACGTTCGGGCGGAATCTATTGATGACGTTCTAATGTTCCTGCGAAATGATTCAAATTGTAAATTCCAGATTCTTTGCGACGTTTGTGGAGTTGATTATCCCGGCCGCGAAAAAAGATTTGATGTCGTTTATAATCTTCTCAGCTTGAAGCATAATCAACGGATTATTGTCAAAACACAGACAGACGAACGGACACCGGTCCCTTCCGTTGTTCCTATTTTTCCGGCAGCAAACTGGTTTGAGCGTGAAGCATGGGATATGTACGGCATAATGTTTGCGGGCCACCCTGATTTACGTCGAATGCTGACAGACTACGGTTTTGAAGGGCATCCTCTACGTAAAGACTTCCCACTAACCGGATACGTCGAAGTGCGCTATAGCGAAGACGAGAAGCGCGTCAAATATGAACCTGTAAATTTGACGCAAGAGTTCCGCAATTTTGATTTCGAGAGCCCTTGGGAGGGAACAGAATATATCCTGCCCGGTGACGAAAAAGCGGAGGGACAAAGCTAATGGCTGAAGTCCAGATTAAAAACTATACATTGAATTTTGGCCCACAGCATCCCGCCGCCCACGGTGTTTTGCGCATGGTGATGGAACTTGACGGAGAGATTGTTGAGCGGATCGATCCACACATAGGATTACTTCATCGTGGTACGGAAAAACTGATCGAGCATAAAACTTATATGCAGGCAATGCCGTATTTTGATCGGCTAGATTATGTGGCGGCCATGAGCCAGGAACATGCCTTTGTGCTGGCCGCTGAAAAATTACTCGGCTGTGAAGTTCCGGAGCGGGCTCAATATATTCGCGTTCTTTTTTGTGAGATTTCCCGGATCCTTAATCATATCATGAACGTATGTGCTCAGGCCATGGATGTTGGCGCGACAACCCCTATGTTGTGGGCGTTTGTTGAGCGTGAGACCCTGATGGAGTTTTACGAGCGCGCCAGTGGCGCCCGAATGCATGCGGCATATTTTCGTATTGGCGGCGTACATCAGGATATTACGCCGGAACTCGAAAGAGATATTCGTACCTTCATCGGCCATTTGCCGTCAGTTCTTGATGACGTCGAGGCGCTTCTTACTGATAACCGAATTTTCAAACAGCGGAATGTTGATATTGGGGTCGTAAATCAGGAAGATGCAATGGCTTGGGGATTCTCGGGCGTTATGTTGAGATCTACTGGTCTTGCCTGGGATTTGCGGAAAGCAGAGCCTTATGATGTCTACGGAAAAATGGATTTTGATATCCCCGTCGGCTTGAATGGTGATTGTTACGATCGATATCTGATGCGGCTTGAAGAGATGCAGCAATCCTTGAAAATTATGACGCAGTGCCTCGATCAAATGCCGAATGGACCTGTGTTGTCTGAGGATCCAAAAATTGCGCCACCGCGTAGATCTGAAATGAAAACATCAATGGAAGCATTGATAAACCATTTCAAGCATTATACTGAAGGTGTGAAAGTCCCTGCCGGCGAAACTTATACAGCTGTGGAAGCACCGAAAGGTGAGTTTGGCGTGTATCTGGTGTCAGATGGTTCCAGTAAACCTTATCGGTGCAAGATACGAGCTCCAGGCTTTGCGCATCTTCAAGCAATGGATTTTTTGACCAAGGGTCATATGCTCGCAGATGCGTCGGCTATTCTGGGCAGTTTAGATATTGTTTTTGGCGAGGTGGATCGGTGAGTCAGATCATAGAAACGGGCAAGGCGTTTGATTTTACGCCCGAGAATACTGAAAAAGCGAATATGTATATCGCTCGATATCCTGAAGGTCGCCAACAGAGTGCGGTTATGCCTCTTCTGGACTTAGCTCAACGACAGAACGAAAATTGGCTTTCCAAAGAGTGCCTCGAATATGTCGGTAACTTCTTAAGTATACCGTATATGCGGGTTCTGGAAGTCGCGACATTTTACACGATGTATAATTTGAAGCCGGTCGGGAAGCATTTCTTGCAGCTGTGTAGAACGACCCCTTGTTGGTTGCGCGGAAGTGATGATCTTGAAGCAGTTTGCAAGAACAAGCTTGGAATAGGCAATGGTGAAACAACGGAAGACGGTCTTTTCAGCCTTCTGGAAGTCGAATGTCTTGGCGCCTGCGTGAACGCGCCGGTTGTCCAGATCAATGATGATTTTTATGAAGACCTCAATGCGGAAAATTTTGAAACTGTTCTGGATGCATTGGCAAAAGGCGAGGTTCCTCAGAAAGGACCGCAAATCGACCGTGTTAATTCGGCACCTGAGGGTGGCGTGACCACATTGCTTGAAAAAACAGGGGGCGCGTGATGCTGAAAGATCAAGATCGAATTTTCACAAACCTCTATGGTATTCACGATTGGAAGTTAGCCGGAGCAAAAAGCCGCGGAATTTGGGATAATACTAAAGCACTCATTGAAATGGGAAATGACGGTATTATTGATGGTATGAAAGAAAGCGGCTTGCGGGGCCGGGGGGGGGCAGGCTTTCCAACAGGGCTTAAATGGTCCTTTATGCCGAAAGAATCAGATGGCCGGCCAAGCTATCTTGTGGTGAATGCAGATGAATCTGAACCCGGCACCTGCAAAGACCGCGAAATTATGCGCTTTGATCCGCATCGGTTGCTCGAAGGATGTTTGGTTGCCGGATTTGCCATGCGCGCTATCGCCGCTTACATTTATATCCGCGGTGAATTTGTCCAAGAAGCCATCAATCTGGAAGTCGCCATTAAAGAAGCCTATGACGATGGGCTAATCGGCAAGAATGCGTCGGGATCCGGGTATGACTTTGAAATTTACCTGCATCGAGGCGCCGGCGCGTATATATGTGGTGAAGAAACCGCGCTGATTGAAAGTCTTGAAGGGAATAAGGGTCAACCAAGGCTGAAGCCTCCTTTTCCAGCCAATGTAGGTGTTTGGGGATGTCCCTCTACGGTCAACAACGTGGAAAGTATCGCCGTCGCGCCAGAAATTCTTCGGCGCGGTGAAGGCTGGTTTTCTGGCCTTGGGCGACCGAATAATACGGGGACAAAGCTTTTCTGTATTTCAGGACATGTGAATAACCCCTGTAATGTCGAAGAGGAAATGGGCATACCGCTTAAAGAGCTGATTGAGAAACATGCTGGCGGTGTCCGCGGTGGCTGGGATAATTTGCTTGCGATTATACCGGGCGGGTCATCCGTTCCGCTTTTGCCCAAAGAGATTTGCGATACTGTTCTCATGGATTTTGACAGTTTGCGAGACGTTCAAAGTGGTTTGGGAACAGCCGCGGTTATCGTCATGGATAAGTCTACGGATGTTATTCGCGCCATTGAGCGGCTTTCTCATTTCTATAAACATGAAAGTTGCGGCCAATGCACCCCGTGTCGAGAGGGAACAGGCTGGATGTGGCGCGTTATGCAACGCTTGGTGTCAGGCGAGGCCGAAATTGAAGAAATTGACATGCTGATCAATGTGTCAAAACGGATTGAGGGACATACTATTTGTGCTCTGGGGGATGCGGCTGCGTGGCCGATACAGGGTCTGGTGCGTCATTTTCGACCGGTTATAGAAGAACGAATTAAATCACGGAAGGCCGACAAGGCAGCCTAAGGGTTGCCTCGCACGGGGAGCGAAGAATGCCGACACTTACAGTAGATGGTGTAGAAGTTACGGTCGATCCGGGGACAACGGTTCTACAGGCCTGTGAAGAGGCCGGAGCCGAAATTCCGCGTTTTTGTTATCATGAACGCCTATCCATCGCGGGAAATTGCCGGATGTGTCTGGTTGAAATGGAAAAAGCACCGAAATTGATTGCATCTTGTGCGATGCCAGCAGCCGATGGCATGATTATCCATACCAATACAGAGATTGTGAAGCAGGGCCGTGAAGGTGCTATGGAATTTCTCCTGATTAATCATCCTCTTGATTGTCCTATTTGCGATCAGGGCGGGGAATGTGATCTGCAGGATCAATCCATGGCGTATGGTTCCGGCAGTAGTCGGTATGACGAGCTGAAGCGTGCCGTTGCCGATAAAAATATGGGGCCATTGATCAAAACGACGATGACCCGCTGCATTCACTGCACACGTTGTGTTCGTTTCGCGACAGAAGTAGCAGGCGTTGATGATCTTGGTGCTTTAAATCGCGGCGAGAATATGGAAATTGCAACCTATCTTGAGCA
This sequence comes from Sneathiella sp., assembly GCF_036960985.1. Taxonomy (NCBI): domain Bacteria; kingdom Pseudomonadati; phylum Pseudomonadota; class Alphaproteobacteria; order Sneathiellales; family Sneathiellaceae; genus Sneathiella; species Sneathiella sp. The sequence continues at coordinate 15,464 of NZ_JBALWD010000046.1, forward strand.
AGCACTAGATAGTGAATTGTCCGGTAATATCATTGATTTATGCCCTGTTGGCGCCCTAACATCTAAGCCTTATGCATTTACTGCACGGCCTTGGGAACTCAGCAAAACAGAAAGTATCGACGTTCTGGACGCGGTCGGCGCGAATATTCGCATTGATAGCCGCGGTCAAGAAGTCATGCGTGTTTTACCGCGGCTTCATGAAGATGTGAATGAGGAATGGCTGTCTGATAGGTCGCGTTTTTCCTATGATGGTTTGAAATCTCAGCGGCTTGATACACCGTATGTTCGCAAAGACGGAAATTTAGTTGCGGTTGGCTGGACAGAAGCCTTTGATACGATCGTCGAAAAATTAGAGCCTGTTGATGGCGCAAAAGTTGGTGCAATTACTGGAGATATGGTGTGCGCCGAAAGCCAAAAAGCTGTGAAAGACTTGATGGACTTACTCGGGTCTCCCAATTTGGATTGCCGGCAAGATGGTGCCGCATTGTCTGTAGAATCACGGTGTAATTATCTTTTCAATACAGGCATTGCCGGAATTGAAGAAGCGGACGCTCTGCTCATTGTTGGGAGCAACCCTCGCCATGAAGCTGCTCTTATCAACGCCCGCATTCGCAAACGCTGGAAAATGGGGAATTTCCCAATTGCCCTTATCGGCGAGCAAGTGGATCTTGGCTATGATCATGAATATCTTGGTGCCGGTCCAACAACTTTGAAAGATGTGGCCGATGGGAAAAATTCTTTTGCCGACATTTTGAAAAAAGCCGAGCGGCCAATGATTATTATGGGGCAGGGCGCGCTGACGCGGACGGATGGCGCGGCGCTACATGGTCTTGCACAACAGATTTCCACAGAATTTGGTCTGGTAACCGAAGACTGGAATGGCTTTAACGTTCTTCATACGGCTGCTGGCCGTGTGGCTGGGCTGGATCTTGGCTTGGTGCCAGGTGAAAATGGCCACGATACCGCATCAATGTTATCGGGATCTATGGATGTTCTCTTTCTTTTAGGTGCGGATGAAATTGACGCGTCAAACCTTGGAAGCAGCTTCGTTGTTTATCTGGGTAGTCATGGAGATGTTGGTGCTGCGGCGGCAGATGTGATTTTACCGGGCGCTGCCTACACGGAAAAAGATGCCATATGGGTCAATACGGAAGGGCGTCCTCAGCTAGGTCGGCGCGCGATCTTCCCTCCGGGTGATGCCAAAGAAGACTGGACAATTTTTCGGGCTCTTTCCGAACGGCTTGGAAAAACGTTGCCCTACAACACGCTGCAGGAGTTGCGCGAGAAAATGGTGGAAGCCGCACCGCATCTTGCCGACATTGATACTATTGCGTCCGCGTCCTGGGAAGGAAGTGGTTCTGGTGGTTCACTGGAGGAGACAGTTTTCGTCAATCCAATCACAGATTATTATCTGACCAATGTCATTTCACGATCCAGCAAAATTATGGCGGAATGCAGTGGCACTTTTTCTCAGGTAAAGGTCGAGGGAACTGGTACAAATGGCTGAATTTTGGGATATATACCTGCTTCCGGCCTTGGTCATTATTGGCTATATTCTGCTGATTGTGGTGCCGCTACTAGTCGCAGTAGCATATTTGACCCTGTACGAACGTAAAGTCATGGCAGTGATGCAACTCCGCAAGGGACCAAATGTTGTCGGTCCGTTCGGCTTATTACAGCCGCTTGCTGACGGAGCGAAGCTTTTCTTTAAGGAAACGGTTGTTCCCTCCGGCGCAAACAAAATTCTTTTCTTGTTGGCACCGATGGTGACTTTCATTTTAAGTCTGATCGCTTGGGCGGTTATTCCATTTGACGAAGGTATGGTGTTGGCAAACATCAATGTGGGTGGCTTATATCTGTTTGCGATTTCATCGTTGGGTGTTTACGGCATAATTGTTGCGGGTTGGGCGTCGAATTCACGATATCCATTCTTGGGGGCCCTTCGGTCTGCGGCGCAGATGGTGTCCTACGAAGTTTCCATTGGTTTCGTGATTGTCACTGTATTGCTATGTGCCGGTACTTTGAATTTATCTGGTATCGTCTTGGCGCAAAAGGGTGATTTAGGCATGTTCAGCTGGTATTTCGTACCGCTGTTTCCGATGTTTATCATCTTTTTCATCTCCATTTTAGCAGAAACAAACCGGCATCCGTTTGATTTACCGGAAGCCGAAGCTGAGTTGGTCGCCGGATATCAAACTGAATATTCGTCTATGGCGTTTGCCCTCTTCTTCTTAGGGGAGTACGCCAACATGATTTTGATGAGTGCAATTTGCACTATTTTGTTTCTTGGAGGTTGGCTCCCACCGGCGGATATCGCGATTTTTACCTGGATACCGGGAATCGTCTGGTTCGGTATTAAAATCGCTATTTTGCTGTTTGTGTTTATTTGGGTTCGGGCGACGTTGCCTCGCTATCGTTATGATCAATTGATGCGGTTGGGCTGGAAAGTGTTTTTGCCCTTCTCTTTGTTGTGGGTCGTGTTGACCGCGGGTTTCTTGGTATATTTCGACAAGCTACCGGCCTAAGTAAAGTAAGTTGCAGAGTATGGTTGCCGTTAAGGTAACGAAAAAGAATTGGAATAGGTAAAAGGCTGTTTCACTATGGGTTACATTGATAAACAAGCGCGAAGTCTGCTGCTGACGGAGATTGTTACCGGTCTGGCGACAACTTTTCGTTATATGTTCAAGACAAAAGCAACGATCAATTACCCTTATGAAAAAGGGCCATTGAGCCCGCGGTTTCGGGGAGAACACGTATTGCGGCGCTATCCCAATGGGGAAGAGCGGTGTATCGCTTGTAAACTTTGTGAAGCAGCTTGTCCGGCATTGGCCATAACCATTGAGGCAGAACCACGCGGTGATGATAGTAGCCGTAGGACCACCCGTTATGACATTGATATGACGAAATGCATTTACTGCGGATTTTGTCAGGAAGCTTGTCCGGTTGATGCCATCGTGCAGGGCCCAAATTTTGAGTTTGCGACGGAAACTCGGGAAGAACTATTTTACGACAAAGCTAAATTACTTGCTAACGGCGATCGGTGGGAGCAAGAAATTGCTCAGAACCTCGTCGCCGATGCGCCTTATAGATAATTGGGAATTTTGATTGTGAAACCCATGCTGACACAGAAATTGAACTTAGTAGAAGGAAAGACGCGATGATTATTGCGACAATTTCTTTTTACTTGTTTGCGGCGATGACCATCGCATCGGCGTTTATGGTTATTTCGGCTAAGAACCCGGTTCATTCGGTTCTTTACCTGATCTTGGCATTCTTTAATTCCGCAGCATTATTCGTTTTGCTGGGAGCGGAATTCTTGGCGATGATCCTAATTGTGGTTTATGTGGGCGCGGTCGCGGTATTATTTCTGTTCGTTGTCATGATGCTCGATATTAATTTCGCCGAGCTTCGCCAAGGGTTTTTGCAATATTTGCCTATTGGCGGTCTTGTTGGAATTATCCTTTTGATCGAACTAATTCTTGTGGTCAGTGGTTGGGTGTTGTCGCCGGATGCGATTGTGGTCGGGAAACAAGGCGCCCCCATGGTTGAAGGCGTGACGAATACGGAACAATTAGGACAAGTGATCTATACCCAATATGCCTATTTATTCCAGATTGCTGGCATGATTCTGTTGGTTGCCATGATTGGTGCCATCGTATTGACCCATCGGCAACGTCCAGGTGTCAAGAAACAGGTTATCGCAACGCAAGTATACCGGACCCGTGAAGAATCCATGGAAGTACGTAAAGTTGAACCAGGACAGGGAGTGTAGGGGGAACAGATGGAAATTGGTCTCGCACATTACCTGACAGTATCGGCTATTTTGCTGACATTGGGTATTTTTGGCATTTTTCTAAACAGAAAAAATGTGATCGTTATTTTGATGTCCGTTGAACTTATGCTGCTGGCCGTCAATATCAATCTTGTCGCCTTTTCATCATTTCTGGGTGATCTCGTCGGTCAGGTATTTGCGCTCTTTGTCCTGACCGTCGCCGCCGGCGAAGCGGCTATTGGTCTGGCGATACTTGTCGTTTACTTCCGAAACCGCGGTACTATCGCGGTTGAGGACATTCATCACATGAAGGGTTAACGCAAAAATCATGATGTACGTCCTCCTTGTATTTTTACCGCTACTTGCTGCATTGATTGCTGGCCTGTTTGGCCGCTTCATCGGCGATAGAGGGAGCCAGTTAGTCACCTCTGGCGCAGTAATTATTAGCGCCATCCTATCTTGGGTCTCGCTTTATCAGGTTGCCTTTAATCAGTCACCTGAGATGGTCGAGCTCTTCACGTGGATATCTTCGGGTAGTTTCGATGCTTCTTGGGCTTTACGTATCGATAGCCTGACGGCCGTGATGCTGGTGGTGGTTAATACTGTCTCGGCAGTGGTTCATGTCTATTCCATTGGCTATATGGCCCATGATCCGCATAAGCAACGTTTTATGGCCTATCTGTCATTATTCACCTTTGCCATGCTGATGCTTGTTACATCTGATAATTTTGTTCAGCTATACTTTGGTTGGGAAGGCGTCGGATTGGCCAGTTATCTCCTAATCGGTTTCTGGTACAAAAAACCATCTGCCAACGCTGCCGCGATCAAGGCCTTTGTTGTCAACCGGGTGGGCGATTTTGGTTTTGCCTTGGGAATTATGGCGATTTATCTTGTCTTTGACTCTGTCAGTTTCGACGTGGTTTTTGCGGCCGCGCCAGATCAAGTCGGCCAGTCTTTCGAATTCCTTGGCTATCAAGTTGATGTCCTGACGACGATTTGTCTTCTCCTGTTCGTCGGTGCCATGGGTAAATCTGCACAAATCGGATTACATACCTGGCTTCCAGATGCCATGGAAGGACCCACGCCGGTTTCGGCATTAATTCATGCGGCCACTATGGTGACAGCAGGGGTCTTTATGGTTGCCCGTTGTTCACCAATTTTTGAATATTCACCAACGGCACTAATGGTTGTTACCATAGTGGGTGGCACCACTTGCTTCTTTGCGGCCACCATTGGGTTGGTGCAAAACGATATTAAGCGGGTGATTGCCTATTCAACTTGTTCGCAGTTGGGTTATATGTTTTTTGCGCTCGGAATTGGCGCCTATCCGGTTGCTATTTTTCATCTGTTCACACACGCTTTCTTCAAGGCACTTCTCTTCTTAGGCTCTGGATCGGTTATCCATGCCGTTGGTGATGAGCAGGATATGCGAAAGATGGGCGGTTTGGCATCGCATATTAAAATTACTTACGCGATGATGTGGATTGGATCCTTAGCCCTCGCAGGAATACCCTTCTTTGCGGGTTACTATTCGAAAGATCTGATTATCGAGAGTGCTTATGCTGCGGGAACTGGGGCCGGATTGTATGCCTTCTGGGCAGGCGTCGTTGCAGCCGCACTAACTGCATTTTATTCAGGGCGCCTGATCTTTATGACATTCCACGGCAAGCCTCGCGCGTCAAAAGAAGTAATGGCTCATATCCACGAAAGCCCACCCGTGATGCTCATTCCTCTGGGCGTCTTGGCTTTAGGCGCAGTATTTGCCGGAATGCTTTTTGTTGGACCGATGACAGGCGAAAACTATAAAGATTTCTGGGGAGATTCAATTCTTCTTCTGGAAAATAGCCGGTCAATGATTGACGCGCATCATGTCCCAACCTGGGTCGTATTACTCCCACTTGTCCTTGCTGTTGGTGGCTTGCTGCTAACTGTACAAATGTACATTCGCCGTACCGATATCCCTGTTACGTTGGCAAAAACACATTCAGCCTTGTATCAATTCCTGCTCAACAAATGGTATTTCGACGAGCTGTATGACTTCTTGTTCGTACGTCCGGCCAAACGGATTGGAACTTTTCTCTGGACCTTTGGTGACGGTAAAATAATTGATGGCCTCGGACCGGACGGAATTTCCGCAAGAGTTGTTCAATTAGCCCAACGTGCGTCGCAGCTGCAAAGCGGTTACGTTTATCATTATGCGTTTGCCATGCTATTGGGCGTGGCTGCGTTCGTATCTTATTTCTTCTTCGCGGGTGGACACTAAGTCATGCTTGATTGGCCAATCTTATCAACGGTGACATTTCTGCCTCTTGTCGGAGTGTTGCTGATCCTGCTTACGAGTGGGAAGGAAGAGTCTTCCGCGCGCAATGCCCGTTGGGTGGCGATCTGGACGACTTTGTTCACTTTCATTGTGTCTTTGTTTATCTGGATAAATTTTGACAATAGCACCGCAGCCTTCCAGTTCGTTGAAAAGGACGACTGGCTTGGTGGTGGCATCAATTATCATATGGGTGTTGATGGTATCTCGATGCTGTTTATTATCCTGACCACATTCTTGATGCCGCTTTGTATTCTGGCGAGTTGGGAAGCAATTACAGTCCGTGTCCGGGAATATATGATTGCCTTCTTGATTATGGAAACGCTGATGATTGGTGTTTTCTGCGCCCTAGATATGGTGTTGTTCTATTTATTCTTTGAAGCCGGTCTCATCCCAATGTTCCTGATTATCGGGATCTGGGGCGGTGCACAGCGGGTCTATGCCAGTTTCAAGTTTTTCCTTTACACCCTGATAGGGTCGGTTCTGATGTTGGCGGCAATGATCACAATGTATCTGATTGCCGGTACGACCGATATCCCGACATTACTAGCGTTTGATTTTGATGTCAGCTTGCAATATTGGCTGTGGCTCGCGTTTTTTGCGTCTTTCGCGGTGAAAGTTCCGATGTGGCCGGTTCATACCTGGCTACCAGATGCCCATGTGCAAGCCCCGACCGCCGGATCTGTGATCCTGGCTGGCGTCTTGCTTAAAATGGGCGGGTATGGATTTTTAAGATTCTCGATTCCGATGTTTCCGGCGGCGTCGGATTATTTTGCTCCATTGGTTTTCGGTCTGAGTGTTGTTGCAATTATTTACACGTCACTGGTTGCCCTTGTTCAAAAAGACATGAAGAAGTTGATTGCCTATTCTTCAGTGGCACATATGGGTTTCATCACCATCGGTATTTTTACTTTTACGTCGCAAGGCCTGGAAGGCGGAATTCTGCAAATGCTCAGCCACGGAATTGTATCCGGTGCGTTATTCCTGTGTGTCGGCGTAATCTATGATCGTATCCATACCAGAGAAATCGCTCGATATGGCGGACTTGTTCATCGCATGCCACGTTATGCCGTGATCTTTATGGTTTTCACTATGGCGACAATTGGGTTGCCGGGAACGAGCGGGTTTGTTGGTGAATTTCTGATCCTCGTCGGCGCGTATCAAGTCAGTACCTTTGTTGCCTTTTTTGCCACCATTGGGGTGATTTTAGGGGCTGCCTATAGTCTGTGGCTTTATCGACGGGTTGTTTTTGGCGAATTGGTAAAGGATGACCTGAAAAACATTATGGATGTGGGTAAGCGAGAAATGGCGATATTCGCCCCACTTATAATAATTGCTCTGTGGATGGGGATTTATCCCACACCGTTCCTCGATGTTATGCATGCGTCTGTCACCAATTTGATGGACCAGCACCATGCAGCGATGGATGCAACTAAATCAATTCTAAACGCGGCTAAGTAGGTAGGTTCTAAGATATGGTTATGCCTGATTTTTCAATCGCACTTGCGGAAATTTTCCTAGCCTGTGCCGCTATGACATTATTGATGATTGGCGCCTTTCGCGGCAATAATTCCACGACACTTGTTTCTTGGTTGGCAGTTGCCTCTCTTATCGTTGCTGCTCTCATGATCCAGTATGAGGCACGGGAGACATTTGTTACCTTCAACGGATTATATCGGGATGACGCCTTCGGTGTCTTTATGAAGACCCTTTGCCTTGGCGCTTCTGCACTTGCCATCATCATGTCACTTGATTTCAACAAACGAGAAAAACTGGACCGCTTCGAATTTCCGATTCTGATCGTTATCGCGACGTTGGGTATGATGGTAATGATATCAGCCAACGACCTGATGTCGCTTTACTTGGGTATCGAACTGATGAGCCTGTCGCTCTATGTGACAGCGGCCTTCCGGCGTGACAGTGTGCGCTCGACAGAAGCCGGTTTGAAATATTTTGTGCTTGGTGCTCTTTCTTCGGGCATGTTGCTTTACGGTGCGTCCTTGATCTATGGCTTTACAGGCACAACGAATTTCGATTTGCTGGCGGAAATATTCACGACCGGTCAAGCTCATTCAGAAATTGGGTTATTGATTGGCCTTGTGTTTTTGATCGCGGGGCTAGCGTTTAAAGTGTCTGCTGTTCCGTTTCACATGTGGGCGCCAGACGTCTATGAAGGTGTTCCAACTCCGGTAACGGCATTTTTTGCGGCAGCGCCTAAAGTTGCTGCGATTGCCTTATTTCTTCGCGTCTTCATTACACCATTTGGTGAGCTTGTTGATCAATGGCAGCAGATCATTGTCTTTATCTCCATAGCTTCAATGATCCTAGGCGCTTTTGCGGCGATCAATCAGAAAAATATCAAACGCCTGATGGCTTATTCTTCCATTGGCCATATTGGCTATGCCCTTGTCGGTCTGGCCGCGGGTACAGAAGAAGGTGTTCGTGGCGTTTTGATTTACATGACAATTTACGTGGTAATGAATATCGGAACTTTTGCCTGTATTCTGTCCATGCGCCAACGAGATGGCATGGTTGAGGATATTTCAGAACTCGCTGGTTTGAGTAAAAGCCGACCATGGATGGCATTCTTCCTGTTAGTATTCATGTTCAGTCTAGCCGGCGTTCCACCGCTTGCCGGTTTCTTTGGTAAATTTTACATATTTGTTGCTGCCATTAATGCTGGTTTGATTCCGCTGGCTGTTATTGGTTTGGTAACGTCAGTTGTTGGGGCTGTTTATTATCTTCGCATTGTCAAAATTATGTATTTTGATGACGAGGCAGAAGGCTTTGAGCCCACGAGCCGGACATTATCCGTCATCATGACACTGTCGGCGATCTTTGTTGCTTTCTTTGTGATCTTTCCAGGACCCTTATTGGACGGTGCCAAGGCAGCGGCGGCTGTTCTCTTTTCGTGATGGCTGTCGGCGGTGGGTTAAACTTACCTCCGTTCTTTAATGTGTCGGTTTTTGAGACAATTGGAAGCACAAATAATGAAGCCAGAAGACTTGCAGAAGAAGGAAAGACGGAAGGACAGGTTGTCTGGTCCAAGCGCCAGGAACAAGGTGTCGGCAGGCGAGGGCGAGACTGGTCAAGCCCAACGGGGAACTTGTATTGCTCGCTTCTTCTTCGCCCGGAATGCGAGCCCCTATC
>NZ_JBALWD010000047.1:0-22886 GCF_036960985.1 Sneathiella sp.
GTATCAATCGATAAGGATGCAATGGGACAGGGCAAATATAGTCGCAATTATCCACAAGTTCTGGCGCGGCTCTATACATCCAGGATGCGAACGCGGGGCCACGGTCCGTCTGGTCGGCATGTTTGAAACCAAGTATCATCTCGCGACTATGCGCATCATACTTCAAGACGGATCTAGCCCGGTTGAAGAGCGGTGGAGTCCGAAGGCAGTTTCCGCATTGTAAATCCTGTCCGCCGTCAAATTCGAAAGGGTAGCCGCATGTCGCACAACAGGGTGTTGATAAAAAAGTTATAGTCGGCCAGCAATTGGCGCACAGGCTGCCTGGTGTATTGATTGGTTCTGCGCACTTCAGACAGCCCGCTGGGAACACAGCGTCGAGGATAAGTTTGAGGGACATTCTCAATTTATTTTTTGATGGTTGACGCATAACAATCATTTTAGTGGAACAATATTTATTTAAAAACAAATTTTACGGGTAGACAACTGCGCAATTGTTTAGGATCCGGAGAAATGTCATAACAGTCCAATGAAAAAGCCGACACTCCTAAATACTGAAAATCTTCTTTTTGATCGTCATTCGGTTCGCCTCCATAGAGATCGGGCGGCTCTCATCGACTGGCCGAAACACAGCTTTTTGTTTGATGAAGTAGCTAAACGACTGGCAGAGCGATTGCTTGATATTACGGAGCAATTCGATCTTGCGTTGGATTTGGGTTGCCGCGGCGGCTCTTTCGCGACCCAATTGATAGCCCTCAAGCCTGCGACGCAAGTCTTTAGCGCTGATTTAAGCTATGTGATGGCAGAAAAGGCGTCTGCACTTTCGGTGGTCGCCGATGAAGAATTACTACCCTTTGCCCCGCATTCTTTTGACCTTGTCGGCAGCGTATTGTCATTGCACTGGACAAATGATTTGCCCGGCGCCTTGGCTCAGATCGCGCGAATTATCAAACCAAATGGATTATTTCTGGGCGCTTTATTCGGAATTGATAGCCTTCGAGAGCTTAAAATATGTCTCGTAGAAGCCGAGTCTGAAATAACTGGCGGTGTCAGTCCGCGAATCTCGCCGTTCACGGAGGTGCGGGATGCCGGCGCCCTTTTGCAACGTGCAGGGTTGGCTTTGCCTGTGACGGATGTTGATACGATAACATTGAAATATACAGATGCCTTTTCATTGATGAAGGAGCTGCGGGGCATGGGAGAAGCAAATTCCTTGATAAGTCGCAAGAAATCGCTGACCGGACAAAAGGTATTGTTCCGAGCAGCTGAGCTGTATCAGCAACATTTCGAGGATGAAGACGGGAATATTCCCGCAACCTTCCAGATTATTTATATGACAGGCTGGTCACCGCATGAGAGTCAGCAACAACCGTCGAAGCGAGGCAGCGGGGTAGTACCCTTGACTGAAACTCTTGGGGAATAAGCAAGTAGTCAGAAAATCAAGAATTAAAATATTATTAATACTCGCTTAAAGATCATTTTTCGAAAATAAGATTGCCACATCAGTTGATTTCATATGATAATAGTAATTGCTCGCTTAAGCCGTTTCACTCAAGTCTGGTTGTCTAATGCGTACGATTGAAGAAGTATTATCCGGCCGTGAAATGACGGTCGACGAATTTCAAATTCTCAACAAATTCTGGAGAAGAATTCGCACTATTCAAGGTAGCCGAGACAAAGGTGCATCAAAGAACCGATATCTTGTAGGTGCTGCACTCGGTACACGCCGTATGACGCGCCGTGAAATTGATATTGAGACAATGGCCTCACTTACCGGATTGGCGCGATCAAGCTTACAAAAAACACTGAAGCAGATGGTGGACGATGGCGCCATTATTCTTCAAAAAGACCCGTCTGACAAACGCAGGACAATCATCAGGCCTAGTCAAAAGTTTTTGGAACAGTCGCTGGATATGTATGAAGAAACACGCGCTTTGATTAAAAAGACCTGTGACGAATTATGCGGGCCGGATTAAGATATATAACCACAGTTGTCAGTTATTTCACTTGCCACTGAAACAAATATTGTTAGTCTAGATTTGTAGACCTAACAAATATGGGTTAGTTGGTACCTTTCTCACTGTTTGTTCTCAAAGCGATTTTTTTGGGGGAAATAGGTTTCTTGGCTGGCAAGTGGATGAGGAGAAAATCCACCTGCCGGCCTTTACTTTGCTTATCTTAGGGCGCGGATTCAGTATACGTTTCACTCAATACTTACCAACCACCGCCACCACCGCCGCCTCCGCCACCGCCTGAAGACCCACCTCCAGACGAACCGCTGGAACTGCCCGGTGATGTCGAGGCAGACGATATAGCAGAGGTGAACCCATTTGATAGAGACGATGAAAATCCTGTAAGGTTATCCGTATTGAAGTGACGGCCACGATACCAGTTTGGCTTGTATTCTCTACTCCACGGACCCTGCGCAGATAATTGGAGCTTATCTGAAAACTGCTCACTCCAAGCCTGTTCTACATCTAGAGCCAAGGCGTACGGGAGGAATTTCTCAAACAGTTCAGGTGTTCTTTCCGGTGGATTAGCGAAATTCATCCGGTCTTTCTCAGCGACAGATAGAAATTCAGAAAATCCTGCAAAATTATCCATCATCTTGCGGCCAAGTTGTGTTGGGGCTTTCAGTAAATGATAGAAGGACATGTTTATCAATTGAAGTGCAGCAAACAATGCTGCGGCGAACGGAGATGAGATCCCAACAAAAGTCGAAAGACCTACAAACTCCCCGATAACAAACGGTATAGCAAATACGGAAGATATTATAGCCACAATTAAAGCTCGTGTACTGCGGCCAGAAAAAAACGCTTGCCACGCACGCCAACTCCGTCGAATGAGAAAATAAATCGCGATAGTCCAGATACTTAGCCATAGGGCGATGAATGCCATGGAGCCGGGGTCATCAGAGGTCGCGATCATTGTCACAAATACGATCGCGGAAATGACGACGCCAGGTAAAAAATAGACTTTGTTATTTTTAAAATAAATGGTTTCGAATTCAGTTCGCAACCAAGACTGCAACCCACTTTTTGCACTTTGCAATGTCTTATGATTGCCTTGCTCCAGTTTCACGCTATTGCTACTGTTGGGGAACAAATAACGCGCCACCGCTTTCTCACCCGAAGATAATTTTTGCCGGTCGTCTGTTTTGATCAGCGTATATACCCCCTTGGCGTCCTCCTCTATTTCCAAATAACCCTTCACGGCCATACTAACAATGGCGGCGGCGAATACTTTGTTATCGAAACCTGAGCGCATGATGTAGCGCGAAGCGGCGGGTGAATAGCCGGAAGGCGGTTTGAACAATGGAATAATTGTACCAGGTTCGGGATCTTTTCCGACACGAATCCAGACAATAATATAATAAAGGAAAAGAATAATAAGACCTATTATGCCGGAAAAGAGCACAGCATTGTCCCTAAAAAAAAATGCAGCCTGATCTATTTCCGTCGGTTTTTCAACAAAGCCGACTGGCCATGAAACGGCGATAGTCAGACCTTGTTGTGAGGCCAGTGCCTTCGTGGTTTGAAAGGCGACACCATCTGTGTAATTTTGCCGTGAATAATTGCTGCCGGCCTCTCCTTGATATCCAGTGTAAGCGCTCGCTTTTAAAACGTCAGCGCCAGCGGGAAGATGTATCCGGCCACTTGCCTTTTCTATGTCGAAAGCCCAACCATTCCCGGTTATGTTATAATAGAGTTCATCAAAATCGTTGAAGAAACCAATCTGCCTGGTTGTTTTGTATTTCAGGACATATTTATGTAAGCCTTTTGGAATTCGAGTAGCTTTGTCGCCTATATACACGCGAACGCCGTTTCCCTGACGGACGGTGTGAAAGGGTTCAGACGTACCATTACGGGTGATACTTTCAACCGTAAAAGCCACACGCATTGAATTACCATACTGATCTTTGTAATCAGTCGGAAAATCCCGATATATCCCGCGTTTTATCTGGCGGCCCTCTGCATAGACTGTAATAGCTTCGCGAACAGTCAGGCTGGAATCTGGATGTACCCAGATATCACTTTCAAAATTTTGGATAAACTCACGGGCGAAAGACGGATTGCAACCCAATAACCATATGGCGGCAAAAACTGCGACAAAGCAAAAAATCCGCTTTCTGGGTTCGTTTCGCCTTATTTTTTGATTGGTGTATATATTCATAGGGGCTATTTCAAAACAACAAACTGGCAATAGAAGTCTCAGTCGAAACTGACTTTAACAGGCTGCCGTGCCGCATCCTCATCTTCGGAGAGTTCAAAAAATTCAGCTTTAATAAATGCAAACCATCGGGCAATTAGGTTGCTGGGGAATTGATCTACTTTCGTATTATTATCTCGTACGACACCGTTGTAGTAACGCCTTGCTGATTGAATATCGTCTTCGATTTCAGATAGATCTTCTTGTAGGCCAATGAAATTCTCGTTTGCTTTCAAGTCGGGATAATCTTCTGACAAGGCGAAGAGTGATTTTAAGGCCCCACTAAGTACGTTTTCACTGGCGGCCTGTTGTTCAGGTGACCCTTGATTGGCCATCGCTTCGCCCCGGGCCCGGGTTACTGTTTCAAAGGTTTTTGCCTCATGCTGTGCGTATCCTTTGACAGTCTCAACGAGATTTGGAATGAGGTCATATCGGCGCTTCATTTGTACGTCAATGCCACTCCAAGCCTCTTTGACACGCTCACGCAGGCTCACAAATTTATTATATATCGCAATAGCATACATACCTATCGCGACGATTATCCCCATTATAACCAATAGTGTGACCATCGGATAACACCCCACCTCATTGAAAAGAAGCACCAAGCTTATACCGAATAGGTTAAATTAGCGTATGGAATGTCGCAAGTTCGGTGGTCGGCAAAATTATAACAAGTCTCTCAACATGGCGACCAAGGGCACATCTGCAGGAGGCATTTCGTAATCGGTGAGCCGGAGAGCCCGCACCCATTTTAAAGCCTGACCCTCCGCTGGTTTTGGTGTTCCGTGCCAGCGGCGACAGACAAAAAGCGGCATGAGTAAATGAAACGTGTCATAGCTATGGCTGGCAAAGGTGAACGGCGCCAGACAGGCTTCCGTTACATCTATTGTTAATTCTTCTTTCAGCTCGCGGATCAACGCAGTTTCCGGGGTTTCCCCAGGCTCAACTTTTCCACCTGGAAATTCCCATAAACCGGCCATACTTTTCCCTTCCGGACGTTGAGCAATCAAAACGCGATTGTCATCGTCAACAAGAGCGGCAGCGACGACTAGCAAAGTGGGAAGGCTCGTCATTACGTGCGTCAGCTTCTATAATCAGCGTTGATGTCAATATATCCGTGGGTAAGATCACAGGTCCAGGCAAAGGCCGAGCCCCCGCCAACGGCAACGTCAACATCTATGACAATTTCCTGACCTTTCATGTGGGGGTCGAGCTGCTCTTCTTTATATTCCGAATATCGTTGACCATTCTGAGCAACAAGAACGCCGCCAATCATCAATCGCATTTTATCACGATCGGCCTTTTCACCGGATTTTCCAACGGCCATAATTATACGGCCCCAATTGGCGTCCTCTCCGGCAATGGCAGTTTTGACGAGGGGCGAATTGGCTATTGCCAGGGCGATTGTCTTTGCCGAGGAATCTGAGGCTGCACCGGAAACCTTGACGGTAATAAATTTGCTGGCGCCTTCTCCGTCTCGGGCAACTTGCTGTGCCAAGTCCGACATGACGTTGTAGAGCGCTCGCTTAAAGCCATCGATACTTTCATCACTGGCATTGCTCGGTACCGCGTTTGCCGCTGCACCTGTTGCAAATAATAAGACCGTGTCGCTGGTCGACGTGTCCGTATCAACCGTAACACAATTGAAGCTTCGTTCATTAGCATCGACCAGCAATTGCTGAAGGATTGGCGCTGGGATCGCCGCATCTGTGAAAATAAATGCAAGCATGGTCGCCATATCCGGTGCAATCATACCGGAACCTTTGGCAAATCCAGCAATCGTAACGTCCCTTCCTTGAACATTACAGATTGATGCCGCCCCTTTGGCAAACGTATCAGTTGTGAGAATGGTTGCCGCGGCTTTTTGTCCGTTGCTTGCCGACAGGTTTTTTTGAAGTTCAGGAAGTAGATCAGTGATTTTTTTGGTCGGGATTGGATCACCGATCACTCCGGTAGATGCAATATATACTTCAGTGCTGTTCGCGCCGAGCAATTGGCCAGCGGTGCTGGCCGTCTCCTCAACGGTTGCTTTCCCTGCAGATCCAGTAAAAACATTAGCGATTCCGGCATTCACGACAAGACCGCGCGCAATGCCATTTGGTAAAATTTTGCGGCCCCAGTCTACAGGAGCACCCGGCATAGAATTCTTTGTAAAAACCCCTGCGACTGTTGTTCCTGGAGAAAATTCCGCAAGCAAAAGATCGTCCCGATCTTTGTATTTCATGCCGGTATGGCCCGTTGCATAACGTACCCCACTTACTTGAGGAAAATCCGGAAACGAAGTTGGTGCTAAAGGTGATTTTTTCAAGGCCATAACAAATTTCTTTCGACAAATATATTGTCCAGATAAATCATGAACGGCATATCGGTCAATTAGGTATTGAGAGTTTTATTCAGGTTTTGTCGACGTAAGAAGGTAATTAACACTCAAGTCTTTGCTCAAATGCCATCGATCTTCGAAAGGATTATACGTGGCTCCCGCAAGATCTTTCACCACCAACCCCTCGTTGCGAAGGCAGCGCGACACCTCCGAGGGTTTGAGGAATTTTTTCCAGTTATGGGTGCCTTTTGGTAACCACCTCAAAACGTATTCCGCTCCGATAATTGCAAGAGCATAACTTTTTGGGGTTCTGTTTAATGTCGCGACAAACATGATGCCGCCTGGCGACAGCAGACTACAGCAGGCTTCAACAAAACCTTCGACGTCTGCAACATGTTCAATCACTTCCATATTCAGAATAACATCGAATTTTTCACCAGCTTCTACCAAGCTTTCTGCGGTTGTATGGCGATAGTCGATGTCGAGGCCCATTTTTTTCGCGTGGAGGCTGGCGATCTGGATGTTTTTCTCAGCTGCATCGGCACTTACCATATCCGCACCAAGGCGCGCCATTGGTTCTGAAAGCAAACCACCGCCACATCCTATGTCCAGAATTCGCAATCCTTTGAAGGGTTTAAGCTTCGCCACTGCATCGTCTGTTTGCAGTCTGAAATGGGCGATAACCTGATCCCGCACATACCCTATTCGAATCGGATTAAATTTATGAAGTGGCTTGAACTTCCCCGTTTCATCCCACCATTCGTCAGCCATTGCAGAAAAGTTCGCAATCTCCGCTGGATCAACTGATTTTGCTTGTGACGGACCGTTCATAGATACCTCATATGGAAGAATGATCAAAAAAGCCAAGTAATATGCATTAAATTCGTTGCAGAGCTTGCCCCGCAAGCCCTGTTAAGTATATGTATACGCTCCTTTAGAACCGAAGTGTACGGTTAAGTTTTTTAGACGAATTTTTACGCCTTTGCCAATTTGGCAAGGGGAGGGGTTGACGGCCATGGCGCGGCTGGTAATGAAGTTTGGCGGAACATCTGTCGGCACTGTCGAACGGATTAAGAACATTGCCGAAAAGGTAAAACGTGAAGTTGACGCCGGGAATGATGTTGCCGTTGTGGTGTCGGCGATGTCGGGCGATACCAATCGTCTGATTGATCTTGTTTCCGATGTGTCATCGATACATGATGCCCGTGAATATGATGTCGTCGTTTCCAGCGGCGAGCAAGTGACGATCGGATTGTTATCGTTAGCATTGCAAGGTTTAGGTGTTTCCGCACGTTCATGGTTGGGATGGCAAGTCCCGGTTCACACCAACTCAATTCATGGTGCTGCACGCATCGAAGATATTCAATGCGAAGAAATTATTAAACGCTTTGCGGATAAACAAGTCGCTGTTTGTGCTGGTTTTCAAGGCATCGCTGACGACAATCGGATAACAACACTGGGGCGTGGTGGTTCCGATACGTCAGCAGTTGCACTTGCTGCCGCGTTGAAAGCCGATCGCTGTGATATCTATACGGATGTGGACGGCATATATACGGCCGATCCAAGGATCGCGACAAAAGCAGCAAAACTTGATAAAATTACATATGAGGAGATGCTCGAACTTGCCTCCCTCGGTGCGAAAGTCCTGCAAACACGATCTGTCGAGATGGCAATGAAGCATCGAGTAAAATTGCAGGTATTATCTAGCTTTGAAGATCTGCCTGGAACAATGGTAGTAGATGAGGACGATATTTTGGAACATCAAGTGGTTAGTGGCGTCACCTATACGCGTGACGAAGCCAAAGTAACTTTACAGCAGGTGGCGGACAAACCAGGTGTTGCAGCACTTGTTTTTGGCGCGCTGGCAGACGCTCACGTCAATGTGGATATGATTGTTCAGAACGTGTCGGAAGACGGCAAAGCAACGGATATGACGTTCACAGTCGGTCGGATGGACATTGATCGCGCCATGGATGTTCTTGAAAAGCTGAAAGACGATGTGAACTGTAAAGCCATTGTTCCAGATCCAAATGTAGTTAAAGTGTCCATAGTTGGGATGGGTATGCGAAGTCATGCGGGTGTCGCACAGACGATGTTTACTGCACTGGCCGAGAAAGGCATTAATATTCAGGTGATCTCGACGTCTGAAATCAAAGTAAGTGTTTTACTTGCCGAAGAATATACAGAACTTGCTGTCAGAACCCTTCATAGTGCCTTTGAGTTGGATGCGCCGTAAAATGAATAATGAATTAACTAGTGGATTTCACGGTCTGGATGCAGCCTGGAAGCGTGGGTGCGATTTTCTCGGGACTGACTACGCAATTATGGGGGGCGCGATGTCCTGGGTTTCTGAACGAAACCTGGTTGCAGCCATTTCAAATGCCGGCGGATTTGGCGTAATCGCCTGTGGTGCAATGACACCCGAATTGCTTGATACCGAAATTAAGGCAACTCAAGGGCTGACAAATAAACCCTTCGGCGTAAATCTCATAACCATGCACCCGCAACTCGACCAGTTGGTTGACACATGTTTGGAAAATAACGTCAAACATGTCGTGCTGGCGGGCGGCGTTCCGTCAAAAGACACAATCAATAAAATTAAAGAAGGCGGTGCTAAGACAGTGTGCTTTGCACCCATTCTTGCCTTGGCCAAGAAACTCGTCCGCTCGGGAGCCGATGCTTTGGTTATCGAGGGGATGGAAGCCGGCGGACATATTGGCCCCGTATCGACGAGTGTATTGGCTCAGGAAATTCTTCCGTTCATTGCTGATGTTCCGGTGTTTGTCGCTGGTGGGATTGGAAGCGGAAAGGCAATTAGCGCTTATCTAAGAATGGGCGCATCGGGCTGTCAGGTTGGGACTCGGTTTGTCTGTGCAAATGAGTCTATCGCTCACCCAGATTTCAAAAAATCATTTATCCGTGCCAATGCTAGAGATGCCGTGACAACTGTCCAAGTAGATCCTCAATTTCCTGTAATACCTGTCCGTGCATTGAACAATGAGGGCGGCAAGAAATTCATCGAAACCCAACATGAAGTGATTGCCAAATATAAAGCGGGCGAAATGGATTTCGCAGCGGCGCAGCTAGAAATCGAACATTTTTGGGCAGGTGCTTTGCGGCGTGCAGTGATAGACGGGGATGTAGAATTTGGGTCTGTTATGGCGGGCCAAAGTGTGGGGATGGTCAAATCAGAACAACCGACAGCGGATATATTGAAAGAACTTGTCGATCAAGCCGCTGAAGCTTTCGCGGAAAATGGAGCCCAGAGGAGCGCCCCGTAGATGACAGGCTTGGCTGTCAGCACGCCGAGATTACTATTACGTAAGCTCCATCAGGTCATGGCAGGCCGTGGAAATGCTGAACAGCGCCTTGATGAGATTGTCCGCCTAATAGCTGGCAACATGATTGCCGAAGTTTGCTCATGCTACTTGATGCGGGCAGGTGATGTCCTTGAACTTTTTGCGACCGAAGGTCTGAATAAGGATGCGGTTCATCAGACGAGATTGCGCGTCGGCGAGGGATTGATTGGCGACATCGCTGCGCAAGCACGCCCTCTAAATCTTTCCGATGCACAGACGCACCCGCAATTTGCCTATCGACCTGAAACCGGTGAAGAAGAATACCATTCTTTGCTTGGAACACCTGTTCTGCGCGGCGGCCGTGTGATCGGTGTACTAGCTGTACAGAACAGAACACGGCGGAGTTATACAGAAGAAGAAGTTGAAGCGCTTCAAACAGTCGCAATGGTCGTTGCGGAACTGGTTAGTTCTGAAGAGATGGTGGCAGCGACAGAATTTTCAGACACAGCTGGAAACGCTACGCTGCCGCACCGTATTGGGGGCAGTATTCTCGCGGAAGGTTTAGCAAGTGGCTATGCCATGATGCATGAGCCAAGAATTGAAGTTTTGCAAGCTATTGCCGATGATGTTCCATTGGAATTAACTCGACTTGAGACTGCGATCAGTGCGTTGCAGTCGTCTGTAGATGCATTACTTGCCGCCACAAATTCTTTGTTTACTGACGAATCTCAGGAAATTTTCGAAGCCTACAAGATGTTTGCGCATGATAAGGGGTGGCTGAAAAAACTCAATGATGCGGTCAGAACCGGCTTAACCGCCGAAGCTGCCATCAAACGTGTGCAGGATGATACGCGGGCGCGCATGAAGGAAATTAGCGATCCGTATTTGCGTGACCGATTGTCAGATTTGGATGATCTCGCAAATCGTCTCTATCTGCACTTAGATGGGCATACAGTTATCGACCGACGGAATTTGGATCAGGCGACTGTTGTTATTGCCAATAATATGGGAGCCGCAGAGCTTCTTGACTATGACCGCAGGCATTTGAAGGCGGTCATACTTGCCGAAGGAACCCGGTCAAGTCATGTTGCGATTGTTGCGCGAGCCCTGGGTGTTCCCGTTGTCGGTCAATGCGAAAAAATTGGCGAGGCGATTGAACAGGGTGATTTTATTCTCGTCGATGGTGAACATGGCCAAGTTTTCCTGCGCCCTGGTGACGATGTTCAAGAAGCCTTTTCACGAAATGTACGTCTGCGGGAGGAACGGCAGGCAAAATACGCAACCCTTCGTGACATGCCAAGTGTCTCTAAAGACGGAGAAAAGCTCAGCTTAAATATTAACGCGGGTTTGTTAATTGACGTAGACCATTTTCACGAAACCGGCGCGGACGGTATTGGCCTGTTTAGAACTGAGCTCCAGTTCATGGTTCGATCTCAGATGCCTAAAGTCGACGAGCAGACAGACCTCTATTCTAAAGTTCTGGATAACCTGAATGGTAAGCCAGTCGTCTTTAGAACGCTTGACGTAGGTGGCGACAAAGTGTTGCCTTACTTGCGAACAAAACCGGAAGAAAATCCTGCTCTTGGTTGGCGTGCTATTCGCATTGGTCTAGACCGTCCAGCATTATTAAAAAGTCAGCTGCGGGCCATGGTCCGCGCCGCTGCCGGGCGAGAACTGTCCTTAATGTTTCCAATGATCGCCGAAGTGGCAGAATTTATTGAAGCCAAAGCCATCTTGAAGAAAGAAATAGAAAAAGAATCCAAACGCAGCGGAAATGAACCTGCGAAAATAAATGTTGGATCAATGATCGAGGTCCCTTCAATAGTGTGGCAATTGCCACATCTGTTGAACGAAGTGGATTTTGTTTCCGTTGGCTCAAATGATTTGATGCAGTTCTTTTTCGCGGTGGATCGGGGAAACCCGAAAATTAGCGACAGATACGATACGCTTAGTCCGAGCTTGCTCAAACTTCTTAGCAAAATTGCCGATGATTGTGCTGCGGCAGATGTTCCGGTGTCTGTTTGCGGTGATATTGCTGGTCGGCCGCTAGAGGTGATGGCCTTGTTGGGGTTAGGCTACCGGAATTTTTCTATGTCCGCAGAAGCCCTTGGACCAGTAAAAGAAATGGCATTGAGCGTTGATATTAATCAGTTGAGGGAGTTTGTTCTCAAATTGTGCGATGTTAGAGACCATTCTGTCCGCGATCAGTTGCGGTCATTTGCCCGCGATCATTCAATTATTATGTAAAACATTGATTGTTAATAAATTTGTCAGATAATGACATTTCGAAATTATTTTAGGAACCAGTCTGATAGATAAATTGAGATAGATATCGGACTATGAACAGATTTGGCATCCGATTATGGCAAAAATATCGAAAGCGGCAGACGGAAATAATGAACCGTCTTTGTTTTCAAATCGATCTGCTCAGGCAAGTCGATTGAACGATTTAGGTGATGAACAAACCGAGGCTTATGAAGAAGAGGTCGAAACAGTCGGCACTCGGCTGCGATTGGCGCGAGAAGATCGAGGTTGGTCGTTACACGATGTTGCAGCGATGCTTCGGCTTAAGGCTCCTCAGATACAAGCTCTAGAGAATGGAAATTACGACCAGCTGCCAGGGCAGACGTTTGTAACAGGTTTTCTTCGCTCCTATGCCAATTTACTTGATCTAGATGCCGTTGCGATTGTTGATATGTATAAGCATGAACATTCGGACGGCCTGCGAACCCCATCGCTGGCATTTCCGGAACCAACCTCGGAAGGACGGATTCCGGGAACTGGGATGTTGCTGGGAACGTTAATGTTGTCACTCGTACTTATTGCGGGCTGGTTCGTATATCAGGAAAGTAGCAGCCTGGATTTTGAGCGCGTTGCGGATATTCCCGATCACCTTGCCGATAAAGTAAAAGCCGCATTGGCGGAAGATGACACAACCTTACAATCCGGAAACCTGAATGAAGCAGGATCTACTGAAGTGCAAGTTGCTCCAGATAGTCCCGTAGAAACTTCTCTTGACGATACTGAACTGGACCCTGTATTGCCGACTCTCGCTTCTGAAGTAGTTACGTCGACTAAACCGATGGACAACGCTGCTGCAACAACAAATGGTGTGCTGGCTGAACTAGAGCGAGATAATAGGGATATTTCTGCGATAGATACGGCAGTAGCCGGTACGGCAACGGAGACAGACGTGCCGCAGAATGCGGAAACAGTTGCTGTGGTGACACCTCTTGGCTCAGTAGCCCAGGCAACTACACAAGAATTAGAAGCATCGAACAATTCGGCTCCAAATTCAGCTCTTTCGCCAAAAGCTATTGACGAGCCAGAAAAGGTAGCTGTCAATCAGGTGAAAACGGGACAGCTCATTGTTGAAGAGAAGCCTATTGATCCGTCCAACGAAAATGCAGCATCCAATTATCCGCAAGCCGTCTTAGATAAATCTGTCGAGATCGTAGATGAGATTGCCGCAAGCCCTTTACCCAGAACTTTTGGTGTAGATAATACAACGGCACGCGTAGTTTTGCGAGCCCGTGCGGAAACCTGGATTGAAATCAAGCCCGCTGATGGAGTTCCGTATTTATCACGCGTTCTGAAGCCCGGAGACGTCTATATGGCGCCGGATATTCCGAATCTCAAGATGACAACTGGAAACGCTGGCGGTCTTGAAATCCGAGTAGATGGAAATGAGATCGCGTCACTTGGTGGCAATGGTACTATTCTTCGAGACATACCTTTGGTTGCAGAGAGCCTTCTGGACGGAACATCTCTTAATCAGTAATTTTTCTCGTTAATTCAATTGCTGCATACTATTACTTGAATTATTCCTCTTAAACAGCCATTTTATGGCCAAAGAAGAACGATTCTATCTTTCACAGGCAGTAAAGTTGTAACCAAATGAGCATTCGACCTTATCGCGATGTAATTCGCCGGAAGTCCCGCCAAATTTTCGTTGGCGATGTTCCCGTCGGCGGAGATGCCCCGATAAGCGTTCAGTCAATGACGAACACGCTTACATCGGACCCCAAAGCGACCATCGGACAGATACTTGCGCTTGAAGAGGCCGGAGCTGACATTGTTCGAGTTTCCTGCCCCGATGAAGAAAGTACCAGGGCTTTAAAAGAGATCGTTCGCGAAACCAATGTCCCTATAATTGCGGATATTCATTTCCACTATAAAAGGGGCATTGAAGCAGCTGAAGCCGGTGCCGCTTGTCTTCGGATCAATCCCGGTAATATCGGCTCTGCTGATCGTGTCAGGGATGTTGTCAAAGCAGCAGTTGATAATAATTGCTCAATGCGGATCGGCGTGAACGCTGGAAGTCTGGAGCGCGACCTTCTTGAGAAATACGGTGAACCTTGCCCAGAGGCAATGGTAGAGTCAGCCCTTAATCACGCACGTATTCTAGAGGACAATGATTTTACGAACTTTAAAATCAGCGTGAAAGCGTCCGATGTATTTCTGTCCGTTGCGGCCTATCAAGGCCTTGCTGATGCCTGTGATTACCCGTTACACTTGGGAATTACAGAAGCAGGAAGTTTATTCTCTGGTACTGTGAAGTCGTCTGTCGGCATGGGCATGCTATTGTGGTCCGGCATTGGCGATACAATTCGCGTGTCGCTTTCTGCTGATCCTGTCGAGGAAATTAAAGCAGGCTATGAAATTCTCAAAAGCCTCGGTTTACGTCGCCGTGGTGTGACTATTATCTCTTGCCCGTCTTGTGCCCGTCAGGCGTTTCCCGTTATCAGAACCGTTGAAAGGCTCGAAGAACGTCTCGCCCATATTCAGACACCCTTGACGCTGTCCATCATTGGCTGCGTGGTCAATGGACCAGGTGAGGCGCGGGAAACGGATATTGGGTTAACCGGTGGTGGTAAAGGTAATCACATGGTGTATTTAAGCGGGATGACCGATCATAAGATTGATACAGATGGCATGGTCGATCATATTGTCGATCTTGTAGAAGCCAAGGCCGCCGAGTTGGAAGCTGCTGAAAAAGCCAATCCTGCATCACCATTACTGTCCACAAGACAAAGCGCGTAATTACAGTTTCTTGAACTGACAGATCAGCTAAACGGAGAAAATAAGTGTCAACACCCCAGCCAGTCCGCGGCACACATGATTTATTGCCTGAAGACTTCGCACGACATCGCTATGTTCGAGACACCGCACGAGATGTAGCGCAAGCTTTCGGCTATGCGGAAATGGCGACACCAATATTTGAATTTACGGAAATTTTCGCCCGCACCATGGGCGAGACATCGGATGTTGTTTCCAAGGAAATGTACAGTTTCGAAAGCCGTGGGGGTGAAAGCATGACATTGCGCCCCGAATATACAGCTGGCATCTGTCGTTCATTTATCAGCAATGGCTTGCAACAAAATGTTCCTTTTAAGGTTTTTGCGGCAGGACCTATGTTCCGATATGAACGCCCGCAGAAGGGGCGGCAACGGCAATTTCATCAAATCGACATTGAATGTATCGGTGCGTTGGAAGCAAAGGCCGACATCGAAGTAATCGCAATCGGCAACGCTATTTTGCAGAAACTGGGTGTCCTTGACAAATGTGCCCTGGAAATAAATACGTTGGGAGATACGGAAAGCCGGCAAGCTTACCGGCAAATACTAGTTGAGTATTTTAGCGATCACATGACGGATCTTTCAGACGATAGTAAGGAGAGATTAACCCGTAATCCGCTCCGCATTCTTGACAGTAAGGACAAAGGGGATCGGATATTGGTTGAGGCCGCTCCGGTTTTTACGGATTACCTGAATAGTTATTCGACTGAGTTCTTTGCGGAAGTTCTAGAAGGCCTGTCTTTGCTAGATATTGAGTATAATTTGAACCGGCGATTGGTACGTGGGCTGGATTATTATACGCATACAGCGTTTGAATTCGTGACTGATGCTCTGGGTGCTCAAGGTGCGTTAATTGCGGGTGGACGCTATGATGGCCTCATCGAAACTCTGGGCGGGAAGCCCACGCCTGGAATTGGTTGGGCTGGCGGGATGGAACGGCTGGCGATGCTGGCAACTGATATTCCAGCACCGGCGCGCCCAATTGCGGTTATTCCTGTTGGCGATGCGGCTGAGTCGGTTGCAACAAAAATTGCGCATAGCCTGCGGCTACAAGGCATTTCAATTGAAATGGCGTTCAAAGGGAATGTGGGTAAGCGCATGAAGCGGGCAAACAAACTTAACGCCCGGGCGGCTATTCTCATCGGAGAAGACGAGTTGGCAAGAAATTGTTGTACACTCCGAAACCTTGATGCGGGTGAACAACAAGAAGTGGCCCTTGACGATCTTGCATCGGCCTTAACGAGTTTGACTTAAGGGCCGCAGATGTTACCAGAAGAAAAGCTGAAAATGATCCTGGCTCGGTTTGACGAGTTGGAAGCTGGCATGTCCGGTGAAATGGGCGATGTTGCGGCTGAGGACTTCGTGAAAATGAGCCGTGAGTACGCGGACATTAAACCAGTTGTGGAGGCTATTCGCCAGTTCCAGTCTGCGCGGGAAGAGCTAACGGACCTTTTAGAAATGGTTGCCGGTGAAGATACCGATGCAGAAATGAAAGAAATGGCCGAGCTTGAGATTGAGGAACTGAAAACCTCTCTGCCAGATTTAGAGCATTCTATAAAACTACAACTCCTCCCAAAAGACGATGCGGATGAGAAAAATGCTATTCTGGAAATCCGCGCCGGTACGGGGGGAGATGAGGCGGCCTTATTTGCTGGTGATCTATATAGGATGTATCAGCGCTACTCGGAAGGGCTAGGGTGGAAATGTGAAACGATGTCGTCATCGGATTCAGATCTCGGCGGGATAAAAGAGATCATCGTTAAAGTGACCGGGCGAAATGTTTTTGCCAATCTGAAATTCGAATCCGGTGTTCATCGGGTGCAGCGGGTGCCAGAAACCGAGACAGGGGGGCGAATTCATACGTCAGCAGCGACCGTCGCCGTTTTGCCTGAAGCGGAAGAAGTAGACGTGCAAATTGCTGATAGTGATGTCCGGGTCGATATTTTTCGTGCCTCGGGCCCCGGCGGTCAGTCGGTGAATACAACAGATTCTGCAGTTCGTTTGACACATATCCCGACTGGTATTGTTGTCCAACAGCAAGATGAAAAGTCTCAGCATAAAAACAAGGCGAAGGCCATGTCGGTTCTCCGCTCCCGTATTTATGAAGCAGAACGTGCTGCAAAAGCCGAAGAAAGATCAGCGACTCGAAAAGGACAAGTTGGCTCTGGAGATCGTTCTGAACGGATCCGGACTTACAATTTTCCGCAAGGCAGGGTTACAGATCATCGAATTAACCTGACTCTTTACAAATTGGACAAGGTCCTTGCCGGGGAAGCATTGGGAGAAATTGTTGATGCTCTTGTCGCTGAGGACCAGGCGGAACTTCTTGCCGAAATCGAAGGTGGAAACTAAGGGTTATGGTTCAGACACTGCAAAAGGCGGTATCTGAAGCTGCTCTAATATTGTCCGAAGCCGGTATTGATGGAGCGCGGCGGGATGCGTCGCTACTTTTGGCAAATATTCTCGATGCCGATACAAGTATTTTCCATCTTGAGCCGGAACGGGTTTTAAATGATACTCACCACGTTATGTTTCAGCTCGCCATTGAACGCCGGGCTTCACGGGAACCGATTTCTCATATTCTGGGGCACCGTGAATTTTGGAGTTTGAACTTTCTCGTTGGCCCGCAGGTTCTAGATCCGCGGCCAGATAGTGAGACATTGATCGAAACAGCGCTTTCTGCGCAAAAATCTGGGCAAGAAATTACTTCTATTCTGGATCTTGGGACCGGAAGCGGATGCTTGCTTCTCTCACTGCTTAGTGAAGTTGAAACAGCGAGAGGATTGGGCGTAGATCAAAGCCTCGCTGCTATCGAAATAGCTGAACAAAATGCAAAACGTCTAAGTCTGGATGACCGGGCGACGTTTCTGCAAGGCAACTGGTGTGACAGTATAGAGGACAAATTTGACTTGGTGATTAGTAATCCGCCATATATCCCCATAGATGACATAGAAAGCCTACAGCCGGAAGTAAAGAATTTCGAACCTCTGGCCGCCCTTGTCGGTGGCGCGGATGGGCTCGATTGTTACCGTGAAATAATTTCAAGAGTAAAACCAATCATGAAACCTAACGGCATGATCATTTTTGAAGTAGGGGCAGGACAAGCCCAAGAGGTGTCTGAGCTTCTTGAAAAAGCGGATTTTTCTGTGATCTCCTGCCATAAAGATCTGGCGTCCATCGAACGATGTATTTCTGCATATTTTTAAAATGGGCCAACCGGTTAAAAAAAAGGTTGGTTTATCTGCGGGACAAGGGTAGGCTCTCTTCAGATCATTTTTGTGAACCTAGACCCTACTTGTACGGTCAATGATCATAATTTAATTCAAAATCAGGTTTTAGCTCTCTGAATGCAAAAACATTTGGATTGTTCAAATGAAATATTTGTCTGCCTGGCTTGGATATAACTCAAATTGAAGATAAATATCGAAACCTAAATTGACGGAATCATTATAGCAATGAGAGTGAGCAGCAATAGACGCCCACGTGGCGGACGGACGAATACTGGAAGTAGTAATCGGTCTGGTGGAAATTCGAACCGGTCGAATAACAACAATAATAATAATAGGCGCGCGCCCAACGGCAACCGTAACTATGATAGCAACGGACCGGACGGGAAAATTCGCGGAACAGCACTTCAAGTGTATGATAAATACATTGCTGTTGCGACAGACGCGCAAACTGCAGGCGATCGCGTTGCTGCCGAGAACTATTTTCAGCATGCCGAGCATTACTTTCGGATTGTTGCCGCCAATAATGCGGCGAAACAAGAAAAAATGTCGGAGCAACAGGCTCAGTCAAACGGTCAGGACAGTGACAACAACGAAAACTCAAAAAGACAGGGTAATTCGGGCCAGCCTGATACCCGGAATAATTCCGCGGAAACAGAATCTGAGATAACAGATAAGGCCGTGGAAACTATTGATTTGAGCACGACAGAGCAGCCCGCCATTGATTTAGCAATAGATGTTGAAACAGAAGTCATTGCCTCGTCTGAAGATGTTTCGTCTGAAGATGTTGCGGCTGGTGACGATGAAGAAGAAACTCCGAAACGTAAAACAAGCCGTACACGTACATTGCGCCGGCGAACATCAAGTCGGGCTACTCAAAAGGATGATAGCGAACAGATTGATCCGGTAGACTGATTATTGTTCGATAATTGATTGAGAAAGGGAGGCTTTGTTTTGCTTCCCTTTTTTTATAGTGCGCTTGCCGATAATTCAGCTTTTTCGAGCAGAATTCTTGAAAATATAGTGTAAATCCCCATATATAAACGAAGAAAAGAAGCCGCTGGCGGACTTGATTTATGATTGCCTTTAAGGGATCATGCCTTGTCGCGCAAAGAAGCAGCGGTCTATGTGTCGAGGACGAGCATGGATATCGAAAAATATACTGATCGGTCGAAAGGATTTATCCAATCGGCTCAAACATTGGCTTTGCGTGAGAATCACCAAAGGCTTACCCCTGAACATCTTTTAAAAATACTGCTGGACGATAAGGAAGGCCTTGCGAGTGGATTAATTTCCAAGGCTGGAGGCGACGCCAATATCGCCCGCCAGGGGGTTGAAGAAGCAATCAAAAAAATTCCGCAGGTAACCGGCGGCGCTGGACAATTGAGCTTGACACCAGAGCTTGCGCGATTGTTTGCCTCCGCAGAAGAATTGGCAGATAAGGCAGGTGATAGCTTTGTTACGGCTGAGCGTTTGTTGTTGGCGTTGGCTTTGGAAAAAGGCACGGAATCGACCAAAATTCTAAACAAGGCTGGTGTAACTGCAAATAACCTGAATGAAGCAATCAATGACCTGCGTAAAGGTCGAACCGCGGATAGCACAGGGGCAGAAGGAAGTTATGATGCGCTTAATAAATATGCGCGAGATTTGACTGAAGCCGCGCGGGAAGGGAAGTTGGATCCGGTCATTGGCCGGGATGAGGAAATTCGTCGAACCATACAAGTTCTTTCGCGGCGGACGAAAAACAATCCTGTCCTGATCGGAGAACCCGGCGTCGGTAAAACAGCAATTATTGAAGGACTCGCTTTGCGGATCGTAAATGGCGATGTGCCGGAAAGTCTGAAAGATAAAAAACTCATGTCCTTGGATTTGGGGCAGTTGATTGCTGGTGCCAAATTCAGAGGGGAATTTGAAGAGCGCTTGAAAGCCGTGCTTTCTGAAATGACAGCGTTAGGTGGTGAGGTTGTTTTATTTATCGACGAATTGCATACGCTCGTTGGCGCTGGCGCCGCTGAAGGTTCCATGGATGCATCAAATCTTCTGAAGCCGGCTTTGGCACGCGGAGAGTTGCATTGTGTCGGCGCGACAACTTTGGATGAATACCGTAAATATATTGAAAAGGATGCGGCGCTTGCTCGCCGTTTTCAATCTGTATTCGTCTCTGAGCCGACTGTCGAAGATAGCATTTCAATATTACGTGGACTGAAAGAAAAATATGAGCTTCACCACGGTGTTCAGATAGCGGACAGCGCACTGGTCGCTGCGGCAACCTTATCGAACCGTTATATAACTGACCGTTTTCTTCCTGATAAGGCCATCGACCTGATGGATGAGGCCGCAAGCCGGCGGCGGATGGAAGTTGATAGTAAGCCAGAAGAAGTGGATGAACTTGACCGAAAAATCATGCAAATGAAAATCGAGTCCTCAGCGCTTGTAAAGGAAACGGACAAGGCATCAAAAACTAGGCTTGAGAAACTACATGAAGAACTGGTTGACCTTGAAAAGCGATCCGCGGATCTGACGGAAACCTGGCAGATGGAAAAGGAGAAGCTGAACAAGGCACAGCATGTGAAGGAACAGCTTGAAGAAGCACGTTATGAACTTGCCAATTGTCAGCGTTTGGGCAATTTGCAACGCGCTGGCGAGCTTGCCTATGGCTTAATTCCGCAGCTTGAAAAGCAATTGATGGAAGCGGAAGAAGCCGAGAGCTCTTCTGTCGTCAATGAAAGTGTCAAAGAAGAAGATATCGCCGGAATTGTATCACGCTGGACGGGAATCCCAATTGATAAAATGTTGTCGGGTGAGCGCGATAAGCTTTTAAATATGGAAGAAGAGCTGAGAAAAAGGGTTATTGGTCAAGAAGAGGCATTGCGGGCAGTTTCCAATGCCGTGCGGCGATCTCGTGCGGGATTACAGGATCCAAATCAGCCAATTGGATCTTTCCTGTTTTTAGGTCCGACGGGTGTGGGCAAGACGGAATTGACGAAAGCCTTAGCTGGTTTTTTATTCGATGATGAGCATGCGTTGTTGCGCGTCGATATGTCGGAATATATGGAAAAACATAGCGTCGCTCGTCTAATTGGCGCGCCTCCTGGCTATGTCGGTTACGATCAAGGCGGCGTTATTACTGAAGCTGTCAGACGACGCCCCTATCAAGTAATTCTTTTCGATGAAGTTGAAAAGGCGCACCCAGATGTGTTTAACGTGCTTCTTCAGGTTCTTGACGATGGACGGCTAACAGATGGTCAGGGTCGAACGGTTGATTTTAAGAATACGTTGATTATTCTGACATCGAACCTGGGGAGCGAGCATTTGGCGTCTGGTGATGAAGACGCAGATGATCCATTGGTTCAGCATAAAGTCATGGACGTTGTCCGGGCGGCATTCCGACCTGAATTCCTGAATAGACTGGATGAGCAAATCATCTTCCACCGTCTGACAAGGGATAATATGAATGCCATTGTTGATATTCAATTGTCTCATTTGCAAGGACTGTTGCAGGAACGCGAAATTGGCCTCGATATGGATGATCAGGCATACCAGTGGCTTGCTGATCGTGGCTATGATCCCGTTTATGGTGCGCGGCCTCTTAAGCGCGTTATTCAGCGATACCTGCAAAATCCATTAGCGACATTGATTCTGGAAGGAAGTATTCTGGATGGAGCGACAGTAAAAGTATCAGCAGGCGAAGAGGGCCTGATGATCAATGATGAACTTGCCGTTGCAGCGTAAGCAAGGTTAATCGTGAATTAGGGTGGCCTCAGTTTTGAGGCCGCTTTTTTTATGAATCTGAAGGAGTGTCGTTTTTTTCATAAGGCTGGACTATGCGCAAAATTAGCGCAAGAAATCCCCCTAAAACAAGTAAAATCGTAGAAACAACAAAGGGAAGTTGGTCAAAAATACTAATAAGTTCTTCTCCAAGGAAGGACGCAATTCCGCCGCCTAATGTCAATAAAGAAATTGATATGCCCATGGCCCATCCTTGGCGGCTTTCAGGAACAGAAAGTGAAAAGATATTGAGGCAATTCGTGTACGCAATCCCGTAAGCCATGAAGAGCGGAAAAATGCTCGCTAATGCCAAATAGCCATTTCCACTGATCAGGAAAAGTATTTGAAAAAAGGCCATTAAAAATAGCGATGTGCTAACAAGCATCTTTCTTGAAAATCGATCTTCCAATGGTTTGACGAGAAACCAGCTAGTGACGGCCATCGCGGCACCCATCATTAGCATGGCCACGCTATTCTCAAACGTTGTGAAATCAAACTGCTTGAATAAAAATACAATGCAGTAAATATAGAAGAGCGTCAGGCTCAGAACACACAGGAAAAAGACAATTGAAATATCCCGAATTGGTCTAAACTGGATGGCGGCACCAAGTTCGGAGAAACCGGACAATATGCTGAACTTCTTGTCGCTCTGAATTGCCCGAGTGTCCTTGAAATAGATTAGGACCATGGCTAGTGTCAGTAAAAGGCAAATGGTGATTATATAAACCGGCACCGACACATTGAGCTCTGACCAAAGATTTTTATCCGAAAATATACCGCCAATTACTGGACCAAAAGCCAGACCCGATGCCGTTGCAGCTACAATTTTACCGAGGTTCTTTGTCCGCGTCTCTACTGTGCTGATATCGATAATAGCGGCTTGGGATACAGATTGGCTTCCTGCGGTAAATCCAGCGACGACGCGACCAAGAACTAGCAGCGTAACACTCTGGGCATATATTCCAGCGAGTGTCAGGAAATAGCCGAT